>JAEEHW010000046.1 GCA_016281055.1 Prevotella sp. | reverse complement strand
GATGCACACAGAAAAGGCCCTACAGCTTTCCTCCAACCCTTCCGCACTCGTAATGCTCAGTCAGTGCAGGCTACAGCAGAAGGACACCATTGGAGCGGTAAGAAATTTGGAAACAGCCTGCTACATACGACCGTCACTGCTGTACCCGAAACTGTATCTCATGCGCCTGTATGCGAAGTTCGGTGACATGGGGAAGGCTTTGTCAATGGCAGGTGATATCCTTTCCACACAAGCAAAGGTTGATAACGAGGAGGCAAGGCTCATACACAGAGAGGCTGCAACATTCATACAAAGACACAGACAGTAAAATGTTATATACATTGTTACAAAAACTAATCAAACTAAAAAAAAAATGAAAAGAAAACTACTACTCAGCATTGCACTGGCTTTGTGCTACTGCATGGCGTATGGACAAATTATGTCTGTGACGCAGTATGAGATTGATGCACTCAAAGGCCATTCAAAGGAAATCATGGCAAGGGCAAATTTCCTCGCTGAAGAAGAAACCATGCGTACGCATATGCGCTATCGTGTACTGCGCAGAGATGAGGAACGACTCGCACGCTATATCCGCGAGAAGGAAATAAGGAAGTGCTGCTATGACTTTATTTTTCCCGACTCGCTGCAACACCGTGTGGCCAACAAGATGAGCATTGACGAGTTTTATACAGACTCCATCAATACCATTCTGCTTGCGGCAAACAATCCATACATATCGGGGGAAAACCTGACATTCGCAATATTCAGGGCGAAAGACATTGAAATAGATGATGTAAGGCGCGACACCATCATGAGTCATGCCCTCGACATGGCACGGCGCATCAAACTAAATCCAAAACTTGACGTATGGGACGAGGAGATGCTTGTGCTCACAAAAACACTTACCACAAGGCAGCTCGATAAGTTCTTCTACGTCAAGTACTCACCAGAGATTAAGAAAGATGTTTCCAACTGCTGGCAGCGTCTTACGGAAGCTGGGCTTACAGAGGAATTGGACAGTGCACAGGAGGTTATAAAAGCCCGTATGTACTACAATTTGAGGCACAAGATAACGGACATCTTTCGTAACAACAGAACAGCGAGAAGAAGCAACCTTGCCGAACTAAACAAGCAGATGCCTCAAATGGTCAAGATGCTCGAAGCCTTAGAGAAGAAAGAGAAGATAGAGGAAGAAGATAATAAAAACAAAACTATAGGAAAGGAATTCGTATGGTAAGAATTTTCAAACACTTTAAAAATTTATTTGACGAGAAACGCATTTGTCATGTCGCATTGTTCTCTAGCATGGCACTGTGCACACTGTCGGCGGCTGTAACTGCTGACGACGTAACACTTGCCTTGAGAACACTCAAGGGAATGGAATACGGCATGACGCAAGAGCAGGCTGTTTCAGTAATCAAGGATGCTGCAGAGAATGGCGGCAATGGCAGGGCAATGAATGCACTGGGAATGTTCCGCCTCAGTGGTATGTATGAGGAGAGGGACACTCTGGAGGGCGTGAGGCTGCTTGAAGAGGCAGGTCAGTGCGGCTATGCGGAGGCATACCACAACTTGGGAGTTGCCTTCAAACTTGCGAGGTATGGCATGAAGCAAGACCTCGACAAAGCATTCAACTACTATAAAAAAGGTGCCGACAGTGGTTCCGTCAGCTGTATGTATGACGCAGGATACATGCTTTACAAAGGACTGGGATGCAGGCAGAATTACGAAAAGGCGGCGGAACTGTTCCGCAGTGCGGTGGACTACGACCATCCACATGCGCTTTACATGCTGGGCTTGTGCTATCGCAACGGCTACGGTGTGGAACGTAGTGACGAACAGGCAGAATTTTACCTGAACCGTGCCGCCACGCTGGGTTCAAAAGCTGCCATGGAGGAACTGCTGCGTCCGCAGCCTGAGAATTGTCTTGAGGACATCATCGCCGTGAACAGCACGGATATGGAGATACCAGAAAACATGCCCACGATCGCTCCACAGGTAAACGACACTTCCATCGTCAGGGGCGACTACACAGGTTTCCTCGTTATGTACGACTGGAGCGGACAGCACGTAATCGGTGAGAAGCCTGTAGCAGCTACCATAATGCGCAGTGGCGAAGGGGTGTATGGCGAGCTGGTGCTCGGTGTTGACACCATTCCCTACCGTGCGGCGCTGACAGGTGACGGCAAGATGTTGTTCTCTAATGTAACCACAAGCATGAACGAGCGCTACACCCCGGGTATGCGCACGCCATATCGATTGGACAACGTGCAGCTTGACATCTGGAACGAATCATTGCGTGGTGACGTGGCTCTGTATAATATGAAGGAGAAAGAGCCAGAGCGTCCGATGTACATGGAACTGCAACGTCTGGGGACCAGTAGCGGTGAACAGAATACGCTCTACTGTCATGTTACGGCTGCGCCAAATCCTTTCGCCACATCATTCGATGCAATCTTCGAACTCAACGGCAATGCCGAAGCAAAGGTGAGGGTGTTCAACCAGCTCGGCGTGATGGTTTGGAGCGAGAGTCTTGGTACGCTCGAAGACGGGAAACATTCAGTCAGCATCACTCCAAATGTTCCAGATGGCACATACGTGCTCAATATCAGTGCAGGCAGACAGGTATTTCGCACAATAATTGTTAAAAAAGGAGGTGTACAGTGAAAAAGATTTTGACATTAGCAATTATTTTGCTAACTTTGCTTCCAGCGACAGAGGTTTCAGCGCAGAACTATAGCAGCGAGACTTCGCTTTGGGACTTGATAAATAAAGCATGGAATAATGCTATGG
>JAEEHW010000045.1 GCA_016281055.1 Prevotella sp. | reverse complement strand
GCTTGTTGATTTTTTCCTTTCATAGATGCGCTCTTAGGGGGCTTTGCGCCCCCAGCCGCGCGGCAAACCTCCGCAGTGTTTTTCATAGTTTGGGCTTACGCCTACACTACGAGGGGGTGCACTTCTATCTTGAACTTGGGTGCGCAAGTCAGATATTGTTCATCGCAAGTTACTCTATTTTCTATGATGTAAAAATATATAAAAGGTTTAATCAGAATATTACAAACAACAAAATCAACTCATATTTGCCTTTAAAAAAAGTTAAAACAAGGACAAAGAACATTCCAAACTCACGGAGTATCAATATATTTTTGTATCTTTGCACGAAACTATCGAAAAACAAATCAAAATCGGAAAAAAAATAATAAAATACAACAAAGGCTAAACAATGAGTTCAGTAACAACAAACAAGATGACCAACTGGCGTTGGGTCATGTGTGCGATGCTATTCTTCGCAACAACAGTAAACTACATGGACCGTCAGGTTCTATCACTTACATGGAAAGACTTCATCTCTCCTGAATTCCACTGGAACGATGAAATTTACGGTAACATCACTGCCGTGTTCTCCATCCTCTATGCCATTGCAAACCTTTTCGCAGGCAAGTTTGTAGATTGGATGGGAACGAAGAAGGGATATTTCTGGGCCATCATCGTATGGTCATTAGGTGCTGTGCTGCACGCTGGCTGTGGCTGGTTCACCATGCAGGTAGAAGGTATTGAGAGCCTGGCTGCCCTCAGAGCCGTTCAGGCTGGTTCTACTGCAGCAGTAGCGATAGCAACCGTCAGCATGTATGCATTCCTTGCATGCCGCTGTATTCTTGCACTCGGCGAGGCTGGCAACTTCCCTGCTGCCATCAAGGTTACAGCAGAGTATTTCCCAAAGAAAGACCGTGCTTTCGCTACATCTATCTTCAACTCTGGTGCATCTGTAGGTGCCCTTGCTGCTCCTGCCACCATTCCTCTGCTTGCAAAGGCATGGGGATGGGAGATGGCTTTTATCATCATCGGTGCTCTCGGCTTCATCTGGGCTGGCATCTGGCTCTTCGTTTACGATAAGCCTGCACAGTCTAAGTTCGTCAACGAGGCTGAGCTCAACTATGTCAACCAGGATGAAGAGAACGAGAAAGCAGCCGAAGTGGTTGTAGAAGAGAAGCAGATGAGCTATCTTGAGGCTTTCTCTCACCGTCAGACATGGTCATTTGCTTTCGGTAAGTTTGCTACCGACGGTGTATGGTGGTTCTTCCTTTTCTGGGCTCCGGCATACTTCTCTGACCAATATGGCTACAAATCAGACTCTGGCATGGGCATAGCACTCATATTCACTCTCTATGCTATCGTTACCGTACTGTCAATGTTTGGCGGTTACTTGCCAAAACTCTTCGTTGAGAAGAAGGGCATGAACCCTTACCAAGGTCGAATGCTTGCAATGCTCATCTTTGCATTCTTCCCAGTACTGGCATTATTTGCTCAGCCATTAGGACAGTACAACGTATGGTGGCCAGCAATCATCATCGGCCTCGTTGGTGCAGGACACCAGGCATGGTCTGCCAACATCTTCTCTACCGTGGGTGACATGTTCCCAAAGAGTGCCATCGCCACCATCACCGGTATCGGTTCAATGGCAGGTGGTCTGGGTTCATTCCTCATCAACAAGATCTCAGGTAGCCTCTTCACATACGCTGAGGAACAGGGCAGTGCCTTCTCCTTCCTTGGCTTCGAGGGCAAACCAGCCGGTTATATGATTATCTTCTGCGTATGCGCCGTAGCATACCTCATTGGCTGGACAGTAATGAAACTGCTCGTGCCAAAATACAAACCAGTGGTTATAAAGTAAATCTCAATTCATAATTCAAAATGCATAATTCATAATCAGCCTGTACTTAGATGGTTCTGACGATTATGAATTATGCATTTTGCTTTTTACATGAAAATAACATTCAACATACATTATGGTACGGGGCAGGGTGAAAAGCTGCATCTCAACATCCACCATGCCGATGGTTCTACCACATGCTACTGCATGAACCTCATAAACGGAGACCATTGGCAATACGAGTTGCGCCTTGACGACGTAGAGCAGCAGTATCTGGATTACCACTATGCCATCCTGCATGCCGATGAAGAAGTACGTTCAGAATGGACCACACAGGCGCACCGCATAGACATCGGACGTATGGAGTTGAACGACTATACCTTGTGGGACAACTGGATAGACATTCCTCACGACACCTATCTTTACTCTTCAGCCTTCACAGAGTGTGTAAACCGCCGTGAAGACTGCGGCATACGCCGTGCCGACAATCCCACATCACTGAGACTAAAGGTGCGCGCACCACAATTACGCGGTTACGAGCGTCTGGTTGTATCAGGTGCCCATCCCATGCTGGGCGAATGGAATCTTGACCGTGCCATACCGTGTATCGAGCAAGCACCCAATGAATGGGTGTGCGACATCAATGCTGAATACTTAGCCGACCAGGACCTTGAATACAAGTTTGTGGCTGTAGGTCACGATGAAGCCCTTTGGGAAACCGATGACAACCGCCACATACAGATAGGGCGCCTGCACCGTGGCGACTCTGTGGAATATGAACTGTCGCAGGCTTTCTTCCGCATATGGAACGTAAAGAAAGCCGGCACGCTCATCCCTGTATTCTCACTGCGCACGGAAGGCAGTTTCGGCGTTGGCGATTTCGGTGACCTGAAACGCATGATTGACTGGGTGGAATATACCGGACAACGACTGCTCCAGGTGCTGCCTATCAACGACACCACCATGCAGCGTACATGGCACGACTCCTACCCATACTCCTGTATCAGCGTTCTTGCACTGCACCCACTGTATGCAGACCTGCGCCAGCTACCGCCACTCAATGACAAGGCGAAAGCAGCAAAATTTGAAACGCTCCGCAAAGAACTCAACGCACTGCGCGAGATAGACTATGAACGTGTGATAAAGGCGAAGGAGGAATACCTGCGCCTGCTCTTTGCCCAAGAGCGCACCGCCGTATTCTCCAGCGAAGACTACAAGCGCTGGTTCTGTGAAGAGGAGCGCTGGCTCGTGCCATACGCACAATACAGTTATCTTCGTGACGACTATGGCACTGCAGATTTCTCAAAATGGCCCGACCACAACATCTGGAATGAATCTGAGCGCGAAGCGCTTACCAATCCACGCAACAAGGCATACAAGAAAGCATCATATTACTATTATGTGCAATATATCCTTGCACAGCAGATGCGCTCAGCTCATGAGCATGCACGCCATAAGCGTGTAATACTGAAAGGCGACATACCCATTGGTGTTCACCCCCTAAGCTGCGACGTATGGCAGGAGCCAAGCTATTTCAACCGGCAGTATCAGACTGGCGCACCACCTGATGATTTCTCCATCAACGGTCAGAACTGGGGTTTCCCCACCTACAACTGGGAGGAAATGCTGAAAGACGGTTGCCAGTGGTGGGTGCGCCGTTTCCAGAACATGCAAAAGTATTTCGATGCATATCGCATAGACCATGTTCTGGGCTTCTTCCGCATCTGGGAGATACCCGGCGATGCAGTACACGGACTGTTAGGACAGTTCCAACCCGCACTGGGGATGACGCCTGCCGAGATAACAGCCTACGGACTGCCGTTCGATGAGGCAGCCTTCACTGAACCTTATATAATAAAGGAGATAATCGAAGACATATTTAAGGACAAGGCGGCATACGTGCGCGATACTTTCCTTGTTCCCCAGACCAACGGCCGATACAAGCTGCGCCCCGAGGTTGACACGCAGAAAAAAGTGCAGCAGTTCTTTGCTTCACTCAAAGACACAGAACAAGGCAGCCAAGATTCTTCATTCCTTCGCGATGGTCTTTACACCCTGCTGAGCAACATTCTCTTCCTGCCCGACCACCGAAAGCCCGGAGTATATCACCCACGCATCGCCGCCCAGCACTCTTACAGCTACAAACTATTGCTGACAGAGCAGGAGCAGAGCAATTTCAACCGTCTGTATGACGATTACTTCTACAAGCGCAACACGCTCTTCTGGCAACGTGAGGCCATGAAGAAACTGCCCCGACTGGTGGAGGCCACACGTATGCTGGTATGCGCCGAAGACCTTGGCATGATACCGTCATGTGTCCCCACGGTGATGACCGACCTGCGCATACTCTCACTCGAGGTGCAGTCGATGCCAAAGGAATATGGCGTGCGTTTCGGTAATCCAGAGCGTTACCCATACCGTTCCGTCTGTATCATCGACAGTCACGACATGGCTCCGCTGCGCCAATGGTGGGACGAGGACGAGCCTCGTGCACAGGAGTATTACTCTCAGATGCTCGGCCGTCGCGACAGCGCACCTCATCCGCTCCCCTGCTGGCTGGCACGCGACATTATCAGCCGCAATCTGCTGGCTGAGTCGATGCTATGCGTGATGTCACTGCAAGACTGGCTCGCCATCAGCGAAGACTTGCGCCACCCCGACCCCAACGCAGAGCGCATCAACATACCTGCCAACCCGCATCATTACTGGCGGTACCGTATGCACATAAATATAGATGACATGATGCAGAACCATCGCTTCTGCGACGATGTGGCAGAGATGATCAGGCAGACAGGAAGGTGATTCCCTTACACAAATAAAAAAGCCAAGTGACAATCACTTGGCTTTTTTATGTTTCTGATAATATTCCAACGCCGCAGCAACATTCTGCTGCACCGCCTTGGTACTGTATGTTGCCCCCGTGCAACCGTCAACCTTGGGTTGCTCAGCGAGTTTCTTAGCCTTGGCAACTTTCTGTCCTGCAAACTTGCCAACGAGGTTTTTCTCAACCTTGGCATAATACTTCTTTGTCTCCGCATTAGGCAATGATACCACCTTCACCACCCTGCCGTCCTTGATATGCACCTCAACGGGGGTTGTTCCCTTGAAGCCCTTGGCCTTGCAAAGCGTAGTGGTATTGACAACGTATGTACCGTCCGACTGCTTCTTCATCACATCGTCGGCATACATGGCGGTGCCCATCATAAACATGAGCGCCAACACAAGAAATGTCTTTTTCATATCATTATTAATTATTTGACAGCGGGAATTATTAGCCCCCAACTTAATTGCTAATCCCATGCAAAGTTACATCTTTTTTTTAATATTCACAATACTTACTAATATGTATTTTGTATAACCAGCCACACATAATATGCCACGGCCAAAAGCACCAGGAAGAATCCTTCCGTGCGTGTCAGCGTGAGTTTCTGCTTGCCAAAACGGCAGAACAGCCACAGCATACATGAGGCGACAAGCAGGGTCACGATATCAAATACTGTAATGCCCCCTACTCCCAGCGGTCTGATGGCGGATGCCGTGCCAAGTACGAAGAAAACATTGAACACCACGCTGCCTACCACATTGCCCAATGCCATTGCTGTATCACCCTTGCGTGCTGCCATGACAGACGATGCCAGTTCTGGCGCCGACGTGCCCGCACTGACTATCGTCAAGGCGATGATGGCATCGCTCACTCCCAGTGCTGAGGCTATGCCCGAGGCACCCGTCACAAGCCAGTCGCCGCCAAGTATCAACATGGCAAGTCCGACGATGACAAGAATAGAGGACTTTATCAATGGTGAATGGATGAACGAAGTATGCGACTCACCATCTGAAGCCTTACTGTCTGCATCGGCTTTTTCTTCTTTTCCATGCCCTGCTATGGCAAACGTATATGACATGAATATGGCAAACATTGCCAGCATGAGCAACCCGTCGGTACGGCTTATACCGTCAGTGGCTCCAGGGGTGACGAAAGAATCGAAGGCAGTCACTGCTATCACCACACTTGACAGGACTGCAAAAGGCACATCATTGCGTACGTTGCCGCGGTCAACGCTCAACGGCATCACCATGGCAGTCACGCCCATGATGGCAAGTATGTTGAAGATATTGCTGCCCACGACATTGCCCAGCGCCATGTCGACGTTGCCTTGGATGGCTGCCACGATGCTGACCACCAGTTCGGGGGCAGAACTGCCCATTGCCACTATTGTCATTCCCACCACTATGGAGGGAATACCCATGCGCTCGGCTATCTTGGCCGCGCCATCGGTGAGCCAGTCGGCACCCTTGATGATGACTACCAGTCCAACGATGAATTGTCCTATATATAATAATGTGTCCATTTTTAAGTTGAAAGATTGAAAGTTGAAGGTTGAAAGTTGTTGAAAGTTGAAGGTCTCAACTTGATTTTCTGTGCAAAGTTACACATTTTTCTTGAAACCTCCAACTTTTTCATTTCAGAACCTCACCTTTGCTCCTGCCATCAGCCAGAAGCCGGGTTGCAATACGTTGCCGTGGTCATGGTATCGGTATGACGTGAGATTGTTCATCGTCAGCGCCAGTTCATAGCGCGGCTTCACCCACTGCAGTTTCAGGTCAATAAGTCCGTAGGGATGATATGGCCGCGAAATGCCTGTCGGTTTATTGTCCTCATATACCACATACGACCCCATGCGCTGCTGCCAGCGGAACGACCACTGCGCCGTCAGGGCTGACACTATGCGGTGGTCTATGGTGCATACGAACTTATGGCGCAGGTATTCCATGGCATAGTTAGATTTGAATATCTGCACATCGTCCTTGCGCTCTTGGTCTATGTAGGCATAGCCCAGCCTTATCCTGCCCCATTCCTTACTGTATTCCACGTTCACCTCACAGCCTCGGTTGTCAAGGCTGAAGTTGGCGGAGTGGTATGTATCGTCCGCCGCATACATCACCCAGTCTATCATGTCGGTGCCCCAGTCATAAAAGCCTGTAAGCTGAACACTAAAATCGCTCCACGCATATCTTGCCGACAAGCGCAGCGACTGTGTCTTCTCCGGTTTCAGTCCGACATTGCCCTGCAGCGTAGGCGATTTATAGAAAAGGTCTGTAAATGTAGGCATACGGAATCCCATGTTCCACGATGCAGTGAGTTTCATCCCGTCAATAGGGCGGTAACTCAGGTCTATGCCTGGATACAGGCGGAAAGCATCATTGTAGCCTGTGTTTCTGTTTGCCACCACTCCCATGGAGGCAGTGAAGCGTTTGAGCAACACGTTATGCTCAAGAAACATGTTGAAGTCTGTACGTGCACACCTTTTATTATAATACACGCCGTCGTGGCGTGCCACTTCTATATAGTCTTCCTCCGCCATCGGCACACCGAGATTGGTAGACACTATCTTCTCCCTGCGTATCTCACTGCCGAGAGATGTGCGTCCCAATGCCCAGTCGGCACTGACGTTGAACGAAGCTCCCAACACGTCGTTGCGGTGGAAGTTTTCGCCAAAGGCAGAGCCGCGCACCAGTTGGAAATGGTCAAGGTTTCTGTTCCAGTATGGCGTCACCTTCAGGTTGAAAGCCGACAACTGACAGTTGAGTGTTGCCGAGGCAAAGATTCTTGCGTTACTCTCATACTGGTCGGGATAGGCTGCCGAATAGAAGGTGTTGGCGCCATAGCGCTTGGTGCTCATACCGAGTTGGAAGGAGAGGCTTTGGCTACTGCCTAACGATACGCTTCCCTGATAAAAGGCTCTTGACTGGCGGAAATAACTGTTGTCAGTACCGCCGTCACTCTGGCGATAACCTGCAGACAGTGTACTAGCGAACCTGTCGCCGACAAGGCTGCCGCATGCACCGCCGCCAAACGTGCCGTAACTGCCTCCCTCCACATTGACAGTACCATGCACAGCAGTTCCTCCTCCTTGAGCGGGGGCGGAGTGAGAGGTCACAATATTTATCGCCCCTCTAAATGCCGATGCGCCATAGATGCGTGATGCCGCGCCTTCGATAATCTCGATGCGCTCTATGTCGTCAAGAGAAACAGGGAAGTCGGCACTGAGGTGTCCCGTCTGTGGATTGCTGATGTTGACACCATTGAGAAGAACAGCAATCTGGTCGAACGTGCCGCCGTTGATGGAGATGTCCGTCTGCACACCGAAGCCACCGCGCTGACGGACATCCACGCCCGTGGCCATTTTCAAAACGTCGTTTACACTCTCTGCCGCCGCACGATGAATGTCGTCGCGCGTGATGACAGAGACAATCTTCGCCGCCTCAGCCTGTGTGAGCGGCGCCCTGGAACCCGTCACCACGACCTCGCCGAGGCTCAGTTCCTTGCGTTGCTGCATGTCGCCTGCCTGCTCCACGTCCACGCTAATGCCCTCAGCCTTGGCATGCGTGAGCGTAGCCACGCTGAGGGTGCCGATAAGCACCTCGCGCCCTACTACGGCAAACAAGGCATAGCGCTTGCGTGACAGTCGCCTGAAGCGAAAGCAGCTACGCTGATTAAAAATTGTCTTTTTCATTTAGTTTGTTAATAAAATGTGTTTATGATTTCCGTTATTCTGAAAATCGGGTGCAAAGGTACACTTTTTTTCTGACTTAAACAAACGAAAAAAGCATGAGTTTCACATTGCATCGCAAAAGCTATCATATTACACGGTAATAGCTATCATATTACAGTGTAAAAGCTATCATATTACAACGTAATAGCATAGCTTTTACGACACCCTCTGTAACGCCTTAAAATACAAAGATTTGCAAAAGGCATAAAAATAAAATAGCTTTTTCTTTGTGGTTTGAATAAAAATGTGTAACTTTGCATTCTCAAAAACAATTTCAGGTAGAAGACAACCCTGATAAAAAAACTTCAATTATGTATTACATCAAAAAGACTATGGAGATAGCCGGCTGTCACCAGCTGCATCTCTCTTACGAAAGCAAGTGTGAGAACTTGCACGGTCACAACTGGGTGGTGACCATCTATTGCAAAGCCCAGGAACTAAACCAAGACGGCATGGTCATTGACTTCACACAGGTGAAGCAACAAATTCACGGGTACCTTGACCATGGCAACTTCAACGAATTACTTCCTTTCAATCCTACGGCCGAGAATATTGCCAAATGGATATGCGACCAGATACCTCAATGCTACCGCGTGGAGGTACAGGAGAGCGTAGGCAATGTGGCTGCATACGAAATTGACGAAGACTGAGAGGTGAAAGGGTTATGAAAGTTAACGAAATCTTCTATTCCCTGCAAGGCGAAGGGCGATACACAGGTACTGCGGCAGTATTCCTGCGACTCAGCGGATGCAACACCCGATGTCCGTTCTGCGACACTGACCACCAGAGCGGCAAACAGATGACGGAGCGCGAGATACTGCAGACGATAAGCCACTACCCCACCCGACACATCGTGATAACAGGAGGCGAACCCACAATGCAACTGACGGCATCGTTTACGCAGATGCTACACGAGGCGGGATATTTCACTCAGATAGAGACAAACGGCTCGCTGCCACTGCCAGAGGGATGTGAGATAGACTGGATAACATGTTCGCCAAAGAACCTGCCAATAAAAATACAGCGCATAGACGAAGTGAAGGTGCTCTTCGACATTGCCGACAAAGACAACACGGAGCGCATCAGCAGGTACGGCAACATCAAGGCAAAGGAATACCGCCTGCAACCACTTGATGCATCAATGACACTCGAAGGCGATGCTCTCACAGAACAAAACAAAAGAAACTTAGAAGCAACAATACAATTCATACTTGACAATCCAAAATGGAAATTATCACTCCAAACACACAAGATAATCAACGTAAGGTAAGCGAAGAGGAACTGCTCAACGCAATACGTACCATAATGCTCGCCATAGGCGAAGACCCTGAGCGCGAAGGACTGAAAGACACTCCGGCACGCATAGCACGCATGTATCAGGAGATATTCCGTGGATACAAGGCGGAGCGCAAACCTGCCATAACAACATTCACCAACTCCGCACACACAAGCGAAATGGTGTTTGACAGCGGCGACTATTACTCGATGTGCGAACACCACATGCTGCCCTTCTTCGGAAAATACTACTTTGCATACATTCCCAATCCCGACGGCAGGATACTCGGAATATCCAAGGTGGCAAGAGTAGTAAGTTACTGCGCAGCACGCCTGCAGCTGCAGGAGAAACTGTGCCGCGAGGTGATAGAGATGTTGTCGGAAGCCCTCGACGGCTCTGCGGCAGGTTTTGCCATAGTAATGAAAGGCAAGCACCTGTGCAAGAGCATGAGAGGAATAAGAAACGACGGCGACATGACAGTATCTTATTTCACAGGATGCTTCAAAGAAGACGGACAACTGCGAAACGAATTCTTCGACATGGTGAAAATGCAGTAAACAACAATCTCAATTTATTTTGCATTTAACATTATTTATATCGAGAAATAAAAAAAAGTGACATGGAACTTGCGCCATGTCACTTTTTTTGCTAAATTTGCAACACTAAACAATCAGACAAACAGTTATCAGTTAATTTTTATCAGTAATGAAAAAGATTTTATTATTCGCAGTGGCTACTGTATTGGCAGCCAGCTGTACTCAGACCGGAAAGAACGGCACTATCGAGCAGGCAGACGAACGCATCGACTCCATGCAGCGCGTACTCGACCAGAAAGACAATGAAATAAACGACATGATGTCAACCTTCAATGAGATACAGGAAGGTTTCCGCCTCATCGAAGCCGACGAGGAGAAGGTGACACTGGCAAAGGCTGGCGAAGGAGCAAACCAACCTGAGCAGATTCGCCAGAGCATGAAGAATATCCAGGAGCGCATGAAGCGCAACAAGGAACTTATCGCCAAGTTGCAGCGCCAGGTACGCGAGGGAAGCAGCCGCTCTACCGAACTGAAGAAGATGGTTGAGAACTTCACCCAGGAACTGGAGGAGAAGAACAAAGAACTGCAGGAACTGCGCGCCGAACTGGAGCAAAAGAACATCCACATCGCTGAGCTTGACAAGACCGTTGCAGAGCTCAACACCAACGTAACCGAGCTGAAGGAAGAGGCTAACAGAAACGCAGAGACCATCAGTAACCAGGACAAGGAACTGCACACAGTTTACTATGTATTCGGTACTAAGAAAGAGTTGAAGGCAAACAACATCTATCAGAGCGGTGACGTATTGAAGAAAGACAACTTCAACAAGAACTACTTCACCAAGGCAGACATGCGCGTGGACAAGGAAATCAAGCTCTGCTCTAAGTCTGCCAAGATACTTACCACACACCCGGCTGGCACATACACACTTCAGCAGGATGCACAGAAGCAGTATATCCTGCGCATCACCAACCCAGAGAAGTTCTGGTCAACAAGTCGCTACCTCGTTGTAATGGTTAAGTAATTTATAGTGATACTTTTATTTCTGACACTTACGCCCATAATAGCTTTTGCACTGGGCATGAAACTGATACCAAAGATAGTGGAGCTCTCTCATGAGCTCCACATCTTTGATTTACCCGATAGTCGAAAAATCCACAAACTTCCAGTCCCACGCCTCGGCGGCGTGGTATTCCTGCCGATAGTCATAATCGCCGTGGCGGTGGCTATCGTACTCATGCTGCGCCTGGACGTTGATGCGGCAAGGTTATGGAAAGGCACTGTGGTACAGACTTTCGTGGCTTACCTCGGTGGGGTCATGATGCTGTATATCGTGGGATTATACGACGACCTTCACGGTGTTGGATATAGAACGAAATTCCTTGTGCAGATTGCCGCTGCAAGCATCCTGTGCGTCAGCGGACTGTGGATAAGCAATCTGCAATACGTACTGTTCATAAACGAACTGCCATTCTGGATTGGCATGCCACTGACAGTACTGTTTACTGTCTATGTGACAAATGCTATGAACCTCATTGACGGCATTGACGGACTGGCCTCCGGCTTGTCTATCATAGCACTGAGTGTCATAGCACTGCTCAACACAACTACCGGTGATACCGTGTGGGCTATGCTCTCGCTGGCATACATCGGTGTGTTGACTTCTTTCTTCTATTACAATGTGTTTGCACACAAGCACAAGACATTCATGGGTGACGCAGGAAGCCTGACACTCGGTTTCACCCTGTCATTCCTCATACTGCACTACTGGCAGTTGGAACCTGTATGGAACCCACACTTCCACAACGTAGGTATAGTAGCAGCCAGCACGCTCGTGATTCCTATGTTCGACGTAGTGAGAGTGATGATGAGCCGCATACGAGACGGACGCAACCCATTCCTGCCAGACAAGAACCATGTGCACCATAAACTGATGCGCACAGGTCTCGACCCACGTACCACTATGCTGACATTGCTTGCACTGTCGCTGATGTTCATAGCGACAAACTATTTCATGGCAGCATACATATCACAAACAATAATGATTTTCGTTGATGTTGTGCTGTTCATCCTGATGCACCTCGTCATCAACTATTACATCCGCCGCAAGGAAAAGACTGACTTCATATACAAACGCGAATACGAGGTGTAGGTTATAGTTCCTTATAAACCTCCCTCATAGCCTCTACAGCCCTTTCCTCTGTAAAATTATCAACAACACGCTGATATGCTGCGGCAGAGTATCGCCTGCACAATTCCTCATCCGACAATAGTTTGTCTATAGCCGCCGCAAAGGCACGTACATCACGAAGAGGAACCTGCTCGCCTGTTTCTCCTGCCACCGATACCCAATTAACGCCTGACCCTTCTATTGTGAATGTCACAGGAACACTACGGCAATACATGGCCTCTGCCAGTGCTATGCCAAAGGCCTCTGCCTTGTTGACTGACGGGAAAGCGAAGATATCCGCTGCATGGGAATAAACACGAAGGTCATCATCTGACAGTCTTCCTACAAATCTCACTCTCTCGCTGCATGGTATAGTCTTCAGGTATTTGTCTTGTGAGCCCGTACCGGCAATGAGTATCACACAATCACCCTTAATGAAACTGTCCGCCTGTATCAGGCAGTCAATGCCTTTGTATGGTATGTGTCTGCCGACGAAAAACACAATTTTCTTGTTGCCATACTGTTTCTTTATCTCTGCAATCCGCTCGTCATCTCCCTGTTGCTTATCGAAACTCTTCGTAATAAGTCCATTCTGTGCCACACGCACCTTGTCACGGTATTTCACCAGTGGTTTGGAGCATGGTATGTAATTGGGACTCGTAGATATTATGATATCAGCACGTTTCAACACTGCATCCTCAAAAGGCTTTACAAGCCAGTATGCAGCACCCTTCGCCAATATATCAGAATGCCAGTGCAAGACTACCTTTGTATCTTTTGACACTACACTGTTTACGATAGGATAAACAAATGGATTGGGACAATGCACATGCACGGCAAAAGGATTGTATGCCGCATATACCTTCTTCAGTATCTTACGATAACTGAAAGCAACGTCCTGACTCATGAAGGAAAAGTTCACCGGCACCCTGTAGACCTTGACGCCACGCACTTCATCCTCATGGTATTGCTTGTCTGTTGAAAAACATATAACAACATTACGATACTCTGTCAGTCCCTCTGCCAGATACATCGCAACAGTCTCTATCCCACCTAAGTCAGGATAATAGTATTTAGATACATGAAGAATTGTTTTCATCTTAGATACAATAATAATATATGCTTTAATATGACAAGGCGGTAACTAAGCTTAAACCACAGACCATATTTACTTTTCTTACCACTTGTGGTCATACTATTTTCATGTTTACGGTATCTTACCAAAGGTTCTTTTACCAATGTTGTACGGAACTTCATATCGGCAACAATTCCCAACCACAAATCATGACCTACACATGTTTCT
>JAEEHW010000044.1 GCA_016281055.1 Prevotella sp. | reverse complement strand
TTGTCCACTGTAAGACACAATGGTAATTTTGTCTTTTTACGTTAATGCCGTCAATTTCATTCGTTAATACCATTAATACTTTACCCTATGGTTATTAATGACATTAATGGTCTATATTAACGACATTAACGATAAAAAAAATTTATTTCGTCGAATTCACGTTATAATAATTTCGGAATTGATTCCATAATTATTAATATTTCCAGGTCCAACGAGGATTTTTCTTCAGTTTTCCTGATAATGTTCTTTTCAACTAAACAAATCGGTGATGCACCTACTATGATGCATCACCGACTTATTTCAATTCTTCCGCTCGGCTTTGCCGCTTGGCTCTGCCAAGAACTTTTCAATTCTTCAATTCTACTTCCCTCCCAGGAACATATTTACTATCTGGTTGGCATCTGCCATAGTGATAGAGCCGTCACCGTTCACGTCAGCAGCTTTCAAATTAAAATCCTGCGGCTTATCCGTAGCAAGGAAATAGTTCACCACTGCATTGGCATCTGCCATGCTTATGGCATCGTCACCGTTTGCATTGCCCTTATTGTTTGGTAGAGCCTCTATTAGCAAAAATTCCTTCCATTGTTCTGCATTTTTATAGGCATCTACACTTCCTTTTGAAACTTGTAATACACAAATGTCTTTATTTATATCGTAGAGGACAAACTGCACGCATAATGGTGGAGTAACAGCGTGGCATTTGAATGTGCTTAAAAATAGGCAGTAATAGAAAGCGTCTTCACCTATTGTTGACAAATTAGAACCACAGTCTATTGTCTCAAGATGTGATTTCGCGCGTGGGGTTTTCTGTTTCATCCTTTCATCTTTTGTTCCAATATCGTCTCTCGGTGTACAAATCAGGAACGAGCTAACCGACTGACCTCACGCTTGCAGCTTAAAATCAGTCGGTTAGTAAAATTGCAGTCAATGTTGGAAAGATTATTTTGCCGTTTTTTCGGCTATCATTTGTTTTGCTCGTTTGAGATTCCCTACCAAAGAAGCAACGTTTTCGCTTGAAACAGATGATATTGAGCGAGAACTATATGACTTTGTCTGAACATAAGTTCTCCATTCTGATTTCTTATCATTCCAATAAGTTCCCAGTTGTACGCCATCTCTGGTTTTATATTCCACCTCGGTGTAGGTCGATGCAGGCGTCACAGTAATCTCTGACATGATTTTTTCAAAGCACATTATACAAGCATCTAACTCATCTGGGTCAAGTGTACCAATGTAAGAATCATTAGAGACAGACGAACTATAGTAAGTTGTAAGGCGAAGACATCCACGCTTTTCGTTAGTTTTTAGGTCGGTTATAATAAGAACTTGGCAATCTACCTTGTTGTATGACCCACCCACAGAAGGCAAATCATAAAATTCTTTCTTAAAGAATGAACCATCTTTCGATAGGAACTCAACGGTCTTACTGTTAGATTTTTTTTCAGCATCTTGCGCCAATGCAGTTGTTAGAGACATGGTCACCAAAACTGCTAGAATAAGAAATTTTTTCATACGAACTAATATTATTATTAATATAACGCTTATATTTTAATCATCAAAATCACGCTTAACTACAGCATTGAGAACGTCGCGAATCGCAGTTTCGTCATCGTCATCTGTATCTTCTTGTAAAATAACTGTTTTAAAATCTTTATCAATTATATAACGATAGTCCCCTATAGTTGAGTTACCACCCCTTGTTTTGCATCTGAATCTATGCTTGGCTTCCCATCCTATGACTTTGGCCGTATCAAGTTTTGCAATATGTTTTTTTAGTTCAGTTGCTATGCCCTTACAAATTTCGTAGGCATTATTGGCTTTTTCAAGATTGTCTTCATATTCTTCCTTATATTTATAATATTGATTATCTGAATACGTCGAAGAATAATATGAAGGTCTTCCCCAAATATCCATACGCTCTTTCGCATTTTTAGTTTCTTCAATATATTCAGATACTTTTTTCATACCATAAGCCAATGCAGCAGCTTTTTTCCAACAAACAGAGTCGTTATACATTGTCATCTTTGCTTCTGTTACAGTTGTTTCAATAGGCTGATAGCTTTCAAAATCATACAGGGTTTTAGATAATTCATTTTTGATTAATTCCGCTGCTTTTTCTTCTTTTGATTGGCAACTGACCATGATAATAGAAACAATGCCTATTATCACGAATTGAACTTTTCTCTTCATAAGTATGGATTATTTAAATTAAACTTTTCAGAACATTCCGTATGATGTCAAATCAATCCCAGGCATCAGAGGTCATATGCCTCTTTATATTAGCATTTCCACTAAATACCTTGGTGGTTCCATCTGTAAATATAAATTTGACATTTGTAAGTTTTGTCCTATCTACAACATCTCTATCATCCCAAATGATGTCATCTTGAGAAAAAACACAAAGAACCGCTTGCCATAAGTAGCCTATCCAATAACAGACAACAATATACAAAGCAATGAATAAGACTTCATGTAAATCTTTATCTTGTATTTGTATATTAGAGTACAATATCTTAGGTAAGCACCACCAAGTTAATAGAAATCCAATAGTAAGTTTTGTCAGGGAATCATAGAAGGTCATGCCATTGATAGTATTCATAGTTATGCCCTTTCCTTTCTGCCGCCAGCTACCCGGATTCAGCGTTATTAAGGTTAAACGGAAAGACGTGGGTTGCTCTACTTCTCGCCTATCCCACATCCGGGCTCTCGCATTGCCTTGACCAGGATAAGCAACTCGAGATAGCCCACGTCGTGCGATATTGTAACGGCAGTCACTCCTTGCAAATAACCGTGCAAGGGGGATGGACTGCATACAATACACCCAAAGTGGACGCTCCGGTTGCGTAATCTTCTGGTCTTTGAATTTGCGAGATTCGGATGTAGAAGATAACGTTCGTAACGTCCTTTTTCCAATAAGATTAGACCCGCTTGCCCTAATGGACTATCCGAGTCATGATGCAAAGATAAAAATATTTTTCTTTTCTTACAAATTTTTTACAAACTTTTTTCGCGGAAATTCAATGTGTCCGCACACAGTAATACATAATTCACAATGCACAATGCATAATGCATAATTGGCTGCGCACAGGGATTCACGACTACGAAGGTTTAGCTCGACAAAGTCAATTCCACGAATTCCACGAATTAAAATTAATGAAAGATTATATGGGCATTACATGGGGATTATATGTTATACTTCGCTACGCTCAGAGTGAAGAGTGAAAAGTGAAGAGTGAATAATACAAATTACAGTTCGCATGTTATCTGCATCATCAACGGTTATTCTTTGAACACAAATGGCACGAATAACACGAATATTTACTTCATTATACTGCGATTCGATAGATTAGGTAGATTCGTGTTCAATTTCTTTTCTTGACCACGGATTTCGCAGATTTAACAGATTAGCTTCGCAAAACATGTAATTGTCATGTAATTATCCACGAATAAACATTAATGAAAGATTATATGGGCATTACACGGGGATTATATGTTAAAGACAACAACGGATTACGCTGATTTAACGGATTAGCTTCGTATAACATATTAATCTCTCGCAGATTGTAAGGGATTATAATGGATTATTTATTTCCCAGATTCCGCAGATGTGACTTCGTCGAGCTAAACCTTCACAGATTCTTCCTTGGCGAATAATTAGTGTATTTCTATGTCCATACTTTCAATTTTTCATCCAAATGTTTTGGAGTTACATGATTGTTTGCTAATTTTGCAGTATAAAGGTTTAAACCGATTCTTTCAGACTCAGCGGGATTAGTCCGTAGACTGTCAATAAGGTACTGAACCTTTTTTCTTGTCATACGGATAGTTTTGCCGATTTCAAAAAACACAAGAAATGTGGGTGTTTCATTGATTTGTGGATATTTTTTTCTTATGATGATGGAATTTTCAGCATTCATCTTTCTATTTCCATTTTTTTTTTGTAACTTTGCATTTTTAAGGATATAAACGAAAAAGTGATAGAAAAGCATATTATATTAGAAGACATAGATCCAGTAGCGTTCTACGGGGTTAAGAACTCTCACCTGCAAGTGATACGTTCACTGTATCCCAAACTGCGCATAATGGCAAGAGACAATATTATCAGGGTTTTGGGCGACGAGGAAGAGATGTGTGCCTTTGAGGATGACATTGAACGAATGCGCTGCCATATGCTTAAATACAACGTCATAAATGAAGAGGATATCATCGATATCGTAAAAGGCGTTCAGACAAAAGCCGACTCGTCAAAAGACGTTATAGTTTACAGCCTGGCAGGAAAACCCATTAAAAGCCGTTCCATAAACCAACAACGCCTGATTGATGCGTATGACAAAGACGACATGGTGTTTGCCGTAGGTCCGGCAGGAACAGGTAAGACATATCTCTCAATAGCATTGGCGGTGAAAGCATTGAAAGAGAAAACCGCACGCAAAATCATATTGTCACGTCCGGCAGTGGAGGCAGGCGAGAAACTGGGATTCCTGCCTGGCGACATGAAAGACAAGATTGACCCATATCTGCAACCCCTTTATGATGCTCTGGAAGACATGATACCAGCAGTGAAACTGCAGGACATGATAGACAAACACATCATTCAGATTGCACCATTGGCATTCATGCGAGGCCGCACGCTGAGCGATGCCGTAGTGATACTCGACGAGGCACAAAATACATCGCAGGCACAAATTCGCATGTTCCTGACACGTATGGGCTGGAACACAAAGATGATAGTGACAGGCGACTTGACACAGGTGGACCTGCCGAAAGGACAGAAAAGCGGACTGAGATATGCGATAGAGACCCTTGAAGGAATTGAAGGCATAAGCATAGTGAACTTCTCAGACAAAGACATCGTCAGACATAAACTCGTAACAAAAATAGTAAACGCATTTGATAAAAAAGATAAAGAAAATGAACAACGCATTAACAAAGACTGAATTTAATTTCAAAGGTCAGACCGCTGTCTATCACGGAAAGGTACGTGATGTTTACACAATCAATGACGACCTTATGGTAATGGTGGCAACAGACAGAATTTCGGCTTTTGACGTAATCCTCCCTAAAGGAATACCATTCAAAGGTCAGGTGTTGAACCAGATTGCCGCAAAGTTTCTTGATGCTACCAAGGATATTTGCCCCAACTGGAAACTGGCCACACCAGACCCACAGGTGACAGTAGGTCTGAAGTGTGAGGGCTTTCGCGTAGAAATGATTATCCGCGGCATACTGACAGGTTCTGCATGGAGAGACTATCAGAAGGGCTGTCGTGAAATATGCGGTGTAAAACTTCCCGAAGGCATGCGCGAGAACGAGCGTTTCCCAGAACCAATCATAACACCTACCACAAAAGCTGACGAAGGTCATGACCTGAACATCTCAAAGGAAGAGATTGTCAAGCAGGGCATCGTTTCAGCTGAGGATTATGCAGTAATGGAGGATTATACACGCAAGCTCTTTGCTCGCGGTCAGGAAATTGCTGCCAAGCAGGGTCTTATCCTTGTTGACACAAAATATGAGTTTGGCAAACGCGACGGCAAGGTATATCTTATCGACGAAATACACACACCTGACTCATCACGTTATTTCTATGCCGACGGCTATGAAGAGAAGTTTGCCAAGGGCGAACCACAGAAGCAGCTGTCAAAGGAGTTTGTACGCCAGTGGCTCATAGAGCACGACTTCATGAACGAGCCTGGACAGACAATGCCTGAGATAACAGATGAATATGCAGAGTCTGTGGCAGAACGCTATATAGAACTGTACGAGCACATTGTTGGCGAGAAATTCGACCGTTCAACAGACCAGAGCAATATCAGCGCCCGTATAGAAAAGAATGTTAATGATTATCTTGCATCACTCTAAGAAGTGTACGAACAAGAGAAAATAAAGCCCTACAGAAATGAGGGCGAGAAGACTAAGCAGGTGGAAGCGATGTTTGACAATATCGCTCCCACCTATGACAAGCTCAACCATCGTTTGTCATGGAACATTGACAAATATTGGCGTAACAAGGCAATAAGAATTCTCGAGGCTTACAAGCCACAACTTTTGCTGGACATAGCCACAGGCACAGGTGACTTCGCACTGCTTGCTGCACGGCGGCTTTCACAATGCCATGTGACTGGCGCAGACATATCTGAAGGCATGATGGCCATCGGCAAGCAAAAAGCAGAAGCAATGGGACTAAAAGAACAAGTTTCTTTTGAAAGACAGGATTGTACTGCTCTCTCCTACCCTGCTGACACCTTCGATGCGGTAATAGCTGCTTTTGGAATAAGAAATTTCCAAGACCTTGAAAAAGGTTTGTCTGAAATGTGGCGTGTGCTCAAACCTGGTGGACTGTTCTGCGTATTGGAACTGACACACCCTGTCACGTTTCCCATGAAGCAGTTATTCAGAATATACAGTCACACGGTGCTCCCCATATATGGGAGAATAATCAGTCGAGACACAAATGCTTACTCTTATCTCACAAAAACCATAGAGGCTTTTCCACAAGGTGAGACCATGGTTGACATCTTAAAGAACATTGGGTTCCACAAGGCAGAGTTTAAACGACTTACATTTGGAATCTGTACACTTTACACTGCAATAAAATGAGAAAATTCGGAATCATAGGTTACCCTTTGGGACATTCTTTTTCTCCTGGATTTTTCAACGAGAAATTCAAGAATGAAGGTATTGACGCTATATATGAAAAATATGAAATTCCCGTCGTAACTGATTTACAGGGAATAATAGACTACACACCAGAACTGTGTGGCCTGAACGTAACGATACCATACAAAGAGAAAGTGATGTCTTATCTTGATACCATCTCTCCTGAAGCGCGAGCCATCGGAGCGGTGAATGTCATCAGAGTATCACATAAAGAGAATGGAAAGACATACCTTGAGGGTTTCAACAGTGATGTCATAGGATTTTCTTTGTCAATCAAGCCTATGCTCATGCCACACCATAAAAAAGCTCTGATATTAGGTACCGGAGGAGCATCCAAGGCTGTAAACTATGCATTACACCAATTAGGACTGGAAACTGTATTCGTTAGCAGATCACAAAAAAATGGCACGATACAATATGAGCAAATAACGCCAGAGATGCTCACTGAATACAATGTAATAGTCAACTGCACCCCATGCGGCATGTCACCGCATTTTGATGAATGTCCTAACATCCCTTATGACGCAATAACAAACAAGCACCTGCTCTATGACCTCATCTACAATCCCGATGAAACACTATTCCTGAAACGAGGAAGGAAACAGGGAGCAAAAACGAAAAATGGATTAGAAATGCTTTTATTGCAAGCAGAAGCAGGCTGGGATATCTGGAACAGAACTGAAAAATGATTAGTATAGAAGGACTGAAAGTTGAATTTGGGATAAAACCTCTATTTACAGACGTTTCGTTTGTAATAAACGAGCGTGACCGTATTGCACTCGTAGGCAAGAATGGAGCTGGCAAATCCACACTTCTCAAAATACTTGCCGGACTTAAAACGCCTACAGAGGGTACTGTATCTATACCCAACGATTGCTCCATAGGTTATCTGCCACAGGTGATGGTGCTGCAAGACAACACCACCGTGAGAGAAGAAACACGCAAGGCTTTTGCCGACGTGGACAAGATGAAGGAGAAACTGGAGAAGCTGCAAAAGGAGGTAGAGACACGCACTGACTACGAAACTCCCTCATATATGGAGTTAGTAGAACGATACACTACAGCCCATGAACGATACATGATGATGGGAGCCGAAAGCCGTGAGGCGGAGATGGAACGTACACTGTATGGTTTGGGATTTGTGCGTGAGGATTTCGACCGTCCGACATGTGAGTTCTCCGGAGGTTGGCGCATGCGTATCGAACTGGCAAAATTACTGTTGCACCACCATGATGTCATACTTCTCGATGAGCCTACCAATCACCTTGACATAGAATCAATACAATGGCTGGAGCAATTCCTTGCAAATAGTTCACAGGCAGTGGTGTTGGTTTCACATGATCGCGCCTTCATTAACAATGTTACAAACAGAACATTGGAGATAAGCTGCTCACATGTAATAGACTACAAGGTAAAGTATGACGAGTATGTAGTTCTGAGGCAGGAACGCAGAGAACAACAATTACGCGCCTACGAAAATCAACAGAAAGAGATAGCTGACACAAAGGCTTTCATAGAACGCTTCAGATATCAAGCCACAAAAGCCATACAGGTGCAGCAACGCATACGGCAGTTGGAGAAAATTGTCCCAATAGAAGTTGACGAAGTGGACACCTCGGCATTACGACTTAAATTTCCACCATGTCTGCGTTCCGGCGATTATCCTATAATATGTGAGGACGTTAGAAAAGACTATGGAGAGAAAAACGTAATCCACGATGTAAACCTTACAATAAAAAGAGGTGAGAAAGTAGCTTTCGTTGGTAAAAATGGAGAAGGTAAATCCACACTCGTGAAGTGTATTATGGGTGAAATACCATACGAAGGAGGACTGAAGGTTGGTCACAATGTGCAGATAGGATATTTTGCCCAGAACCAAGCACAGCTTCTTGATGAGAACTTAACAGTTTTCCAAACCATTGACAATGTTGCGCGTGGAGATATACGTCTGCGTATCAATGATATACTTGGCGCATTTATGTTTGGCGGTGAGGCATCTGAAAAATATGTCAAGTTCCTAAGTGGCGGAGAGCGTTCACGACTTGCAATGATTCGTCTGTTGCTTGAACCTGTCAATCTGCTTATTCTTGACGAGCCTACCAATCACCTTGACATGGTAAGCAAGGATGTGCTGAAAGATGCCATACGCGCTTTTGACGGAACAGTTATAGTGGTTTCGCATGACCGTGAATTCCTTGACGGACTCGTTGACAAGGTATATGAATTCAGTGGGGGCATGGTGCGTGAACATCTTGGTGGTATTTATGATTACCTGCGTAATAAAAACGCACAATCCATCACAGAGGCATTGCACAAGAACGACATCATTACTATGCCGAAAGAAGAAACAAACAAGACATCCAAGAAGAAAGAAAAGGATAGTGATGCACCACAATTATCATACGAAGAACGCAAGGCAGAACAAAGACGTCAAAATAAATTAAACAAACAACGCAAAACATTAGAAGAACAAATCGAAAAGTTGGAGAAAAGAAAGGCTGAACTTGACGAATTGTTGATGAAGCCGGAAAACGCTGCAAATATGCAGATGGTTAACGAATACTCCGAACTGCAAGACAAATTGAACGACTTAGAAGAAGAATACTTCTCTTTAGAATAATTAATCAAAATCCAATTAGTAAACAGTGCCATTAAGATTACCAGATAAATTACCAGCAATCAAGATTCTCGAGGATGAAAATATCTTCGTGATAGATGAAACACGTGGACTTTCGCAAGATATACGTCCACTGCATGTTGTTGTGCTGAATCTCATGCCGTTGAAGATTACAACAGAAACCGATCTGATTCGTCTTCTGTCAAACACTCCGTTGCAGATAGATGTCACGTTTATGAAGTTGAAGTCTCATACGTCAAAGAATACGCCGATAGAACACATGCGACAGTTCTATGTAGCATTTGATGAACTTCAACACCGCAAGTTTGACGGTTTGATAATCACAGGTGCTCCAGTAGAGGAATTGTCATTTGAAAATGTAACCTATTGGCCTGAGATAAAAGAAATATTTGAATGGGCCCGCACACACGTCACATCAACACTGTATATATGTTGGGCGGCACAGGCTGCCATGTATTACTTCCATGGCATTGAAAAAACGCCACTTGACAAGAAACTGTTTGGAATCTTCAAACAAAACATCGTAGAGGAACATGAGAACATTCCCCTATTCCGCGGTTTCGACTCCACATTCAATATGCCACATTCGCGCCACACAGGCAACAAGAAGCAAGATATCTTAAACTGCAAAGATGTAACATTGCTGGCAGGATCCGACTTAACCGGCCCATCCATAATCATGGCACGCAACGGAAGGGAAATATATATCACCGGGCATTTAGAGTATAATCCAGACACTCTTGATGCAGAATACCGTCGCGACCTTGGCAAACGTGATGATGTGGAAATGCCAAAAAACTATTATCTGGATGACAATCCAGATAAAGGACCTGTCGTAACATGGCGTGCTCATGCCAATCTGTTCTATCATAACTGGATAAACTACTATGTATATCAACAAACTCCATACGACATAAATCAAATCAGTTAAATTATGTCATAATAGAGCAAGAGCAATATAGCAATAAAACGGTATCATATATGAAATGATATCGTTTTATTATTTACATCTAACTTGAGATTATAACAATAAATATTCACTTATTAGAAAATCATTTTTATCGTATTACTAACTAAGGTTAAGATATACAAAAAATAATTACAAGTATTTGCATATTCATAAAAAAACACTATCTTTGCACGGACTAACCTGAAACCAATTCTTTTAATATCAAGAAATTAGTTTATTGTTACATAATGACTTTGGATAATTTCCTTGTGACTTACCTAACATATCTGAATGTAAAATAAATGTATAAAACATAATCCTATCAATCAATTTCAATTAACTAACTAACTAATTAAAAAAATGAATCCAAACAAAAAGACAGCCTTTCGTGGGCTGAGAGGGCTAATAGCCTTAGCTGTTGCCTCTCTGTTATCGATTGCGCCGGCTAATGCACAGCGCAAGACGGATGCTCTTGATCGCGGTTTGGTTGCCGTGACCCAGAGTTCGGGCGTTTACCTCAGTTGGCGCGTTCAGGCCGACGAGTACTATGACGTGAAGTACAATCTGTACCGCAACGGCTCACTCGTCGCTCAGAACCTCACCGTGTCTAACTATACCGACACAGGCGGTAGTTCGTCTGACACCTACACCGTGGCTCCAATAAAGAACGGCACCATCGGTTCGCAGTGCTCATCCGTAACGCCGTGGACAAAGCAATATTTGGAAATTCCAGTGTCTAACGTGCAGGCACGTAACGGTGTGACCGTATGGAAGCAGAGAGACCCAAGCTCGGCACTGGCAAACTATACCATCAATGATATTTCTCTGGGCGACGTGGATGGCGACGGAAAGGTCGACTTCATCGTAAAGCGCAAGAACCAGACAGACCAGGACAATCTGTTCCCCGTGAACAACTACCAGATGTTCTGCCAGATAGAATGTTACGCATCATCCATAGACTATGGCCGCCTGTGGTGGATAGACTGCGGCCCTAACATCTGCTACGGTGCTGACGAGCAGTGGGACGCAGTGGCTTTCGACTGGAACGAGGACGGTGCCTGCGAGGTGCTCTATCGTGGTGGTGCCAACACCATAATACACCATGCTGACGGTACTACAGAGACTATCGGCAGCACATCTGAGAACATACGTTCTGGCATTACCCACACCGCAAACATGACATTCACCAATGCCGGCGAAGAGTGGCTTATATATATAAACGGTAAGACGGGCTACACGTACGACGTTATATCCTACCCTCTGCCACGCGGCAATGCCTCTGACTGGGGTGACAGCTACGGCCACCGCTCAAGCAAGTATTTCATGGGTGCACCATATCTTGACGGCGTAAATCCTTATATATTCCTCGGACGTGGTATTTACACCAAGACTGATGCCTGCACTTATCGTGTAAACAAGTCTACAAACAAATTGTATAAGGTAGGCAACACATGGCACAGCTATACTAACGCCGGATGGTATGGTCAGGGCAACCACAACTTCTCTATAGCCGACGTTGATGAGGATGGCAGCGATGAGATCATCTATGGTTCAATGGTACTTGACTTCCACACAAGCGATACCTCACTGCACGGTTGTTCTTCTACATCACTGGGACATGGCGACGCATCACACACTGGTGACCTCGACCCATTCCGCCCTTGGCTTGAAACATTTGCCTGCAACGAGGATAACCCAAGCAATAACTTCCGCAATGCAGCTACATGCCAGATATACGCACGTACCATAGGCAGTGCCGATGATGGTCGTTGCATGGCTGGCAACTTCACTAATGAATATCCTGGCGGCATAGGTGCTTCTACAGGTTCTGGCATAGTTCCTCTG
>JAEEHW010000004.1 GCA_016281055.1 Prevotella sp. | reverse complement strand
ATGGCAGGAAGGCTACCTTTACATTTCCCATGCACTTCATGGTATTGAAACAGTCTTCCATCAAGTCGAGGTAGTTGTTGCGCATGGTTAAGTCTTGCGCGTAGAATCCGCTCATGGCAATAGCTCCTATACGAATACCCAGACTGTCGGCAGTATGTTTGAAGAAAGCTGCGGTTTTTGCATCGCGCATCTTGTTGTCGAACATCTCACGATTGCCGAGTCCGCCCATATCCATCTCTATACCGTCGCATGCTAATTCCTTAGCAAGTTTGAACTCACCCAGCTTCTGACGTTTTAGCACCATCCAGTCGCATACACCTACCTGATATCGTTCTTGTGCCATAATGGCGTCAAGGCATGAGAATGCACATACTAAAACGGAAATAAGTAAAAAACGTAGTTTAATCATTTGTGACTGTATTATCTCTAATTTAATGCTATCGATTGATTCATAGCAATAATTATCCGCATTTTCAGTTCTTCCTTTTCTTCTTTAGAAAGAGGCTGAAGCGCTGGGATAAAAGAATAGAGGTGTTTTATCTTCTTTTTGCTATCTCTTTTTGTTACCATTATCATCTGTTTATTTTATGACGGAATAATGGCATTTGTGTAACCAAAGAATGGTATTTTATGCGCTTTGCATCATCTGTCCAGCATATTCACGGAGCCGACAGATACTTCTGTGCATCAAATTGCGCACGCTTTGGTAGTTGATACCCATGATTTGGCATATATCGTCGTATTTCCGTTGCTCTATATAGTACAGGTTGATAATCTGACGCTGACGGGGTGACAACTTTTCAAAGAATTTCTCAACATTGTTTGTGAGTTCTTGTTGATGTTCCTTTCGTTCTTGGTTATATTCCTCGTATTCTGCAATAGCATGCATGTTAGAGTCATTAACCTCATCATCTGTAATCTTGCTGTTACGGCGGAATTCGTCAAGGATACGGTTGCGCAAGGAGATAAAGAGATAACTGCCCACATTGTTTATAGGTCCCAGTTTCTCTTGTCGTGTATATAGTTTCACAAAGACATCATGTATGCAGTCCTTGAGCATCTCACGGTCAGATGTAAAACGTGAACCGAATGCAAATAACTGGTCGATATGTGTGTTATATAGTTGCGAAAAGTTTGTCATCTTAGAGGATTCTTTTTTTAATCACCATGAACTGATATTTTTTCAATAGGACGGCAGTTATAGTCTGCGTAGCCAATATATTATGTTCTTTCTGGACGGGTCGGGGCGGAATGAATCCTGAAGTCTGATGCTTTTTTGAATGACTGTGATGTCACCTGTTTTCAAATCGACACCGTACAATTGGTATTTACCGCTCGCCACAGGAATACTTGTCTTGGCGGAGTATATAAGGTAACCTTTCAGACTGTCTCCCAAGGCTATGCACCCGTCTGCGTTGATGGATTTCATATGGCATATGTCTTTTGAGAGTGTGGGGTGGAGGGGAACGTTTGGTAGCGAACCTCCAGCCATGAGTATTGCCCAGCCGTAGGTGGGATACTGTTGCGAGAAGAAGGTGACAGCCTTCTCAGGATAGCGGTCACGATATTCGCGGACGGCACGATAGGCTTCTTCGAAACCAGTCTTGCCAACCTTCATTTTACGCATCCACTGTCGTGGTGCCATGTTCTTGCCTCCTTCGGGTGCCCATAACCCTTCTGTGTTATAATGCCAGTAGCGGATATCGATGATGTCAACGACTTTGCGCAGTTTCGGGTCAGCGAGGATGCTGTCCTGTACGTCCTTGGTACAACTGAGTGCTATCAGCGGATGGCGTCCTGTTTCAGCCTCCCATTCGGCAATAGTCTCCAGCCAGAAACGGGTAAAATGCAGTGGTCCTGTGTATTCCGCGCTGATGGAGTGTACCACATTTGGTAGGTCTTTTGTCTGCTCCAGGCACATTCGGATATACTGACGGTGCAATGGACGGAGTACGGAGTCTTGCTCGTTATAGAATTGTTCTGCCATGAATATACGCTTGTCACCGGCAAAGGGAACGGGTTCTGGGAAGTTTGTGCCGTTGATGTTGTTGACGGGGCGCCATGGACAGTCCACCCAATGTGCTCCAGCTTCCAGAATGTTATGCTGGAAATAATGTTCGTTGATGAGTAAGATATGATGGTCCGCTGCCTTATTGGCAAACTCATTCAGACGTCCCCAATACCAAAGGTTGGGTTTCGTCAGGTCGTAGCGTGACAGACCGTCCCATGACACGCCCTCTCCAGAGCGGGCAAAAGGTTGCTCGTAGAAGGGTGCCCACACGTCACCATCGGCACGACGGACACGCTCATGATCTGTCCTGCGCAGGTCGTACCAGAGTCCGTAGTTGTGGTATAAAGAACTGTAGTGTTCTTTTGCTAAATAATCGACTACCTCTGAGATGCGATCTGTCCATCCCGTTCCTTCTCGGCCGGGAACGAAGCGAGTGATAGCTGGTTTGGCACTATGTTCTGCGAAGTTGTCTTTTACCCTTCCACTCCACCATGGAACATTGAATTGATTGCCCGTTATCAGCATTCCATCTGCGGATAGATGACCATTGGTGATAGAATATGTCGGATGAGTAATATGTGTTGAAAGGGCAGACTTGGTAAGTTGGAGGGATTGTCCACCTTGAGTGGCAGCTGTGAAAGGTATACTGTCGAGCCACATCTCCATGGTGAGTCGCGGCTGTGTCAGTGACTCCTGAGCCAATGCCATTGCTTGTTCAATCGTAGGAGAGCTGGTAGCGTTAGTAAAACGAGGGAGTATATATGGATTGTAAGGTAATTTGCCCAAACGTTTTTCCAGTTGGTTGTAGAATAGGCTGCGAGGTGATACATGGTCGTTACTGCTTGTCCATTCTCCGTTTCCTGTTAGTGTTCCCCAACAACCGTGACCACTTGAGCGGTTATCTGCATCTGGGGAATAGCATTCGATGGTGGAGGCGGTACATTGCCATAGCATTGAGTTGGCAGTATTCCAACCAGTACCGAACTGGAACTGTTCCAAATTGGCAAAACATATGTCGTTGCCGTCAATGTTTACAATATCGAAGAGCAGACCAGCTGCCCACGAACCAGTACTTCCGCTGAATCCCAGTGATTCCTCACCCTCGCATTGCACAAAGGCATTTGGTCCTGCAGCACAGTAACCTGCGGAAAAGTCGTGGATGCCATGACGTGAAATGCAACGCTGGAATAGCGTCTGTTGGCCTCGAGTCAAGAATACTTGTCGTCGCCATCCTCCTATCTCTGATATAGGCTGCTCTGCAAGACAGTCTTCCACAGTGATGCGGCTGGTCTGTTTCTGCAGGTTGACAGCAGAGCCTGACAGATGCAGGAAGTTCACCCTTCTTACCCATCCGTCACGTACATTATTCATAAAGATACCATCCCAACAGTGGTCTTCGTCCTTCACATTCTGTGTGTTCCATTCCGTATCAATCGTCAGATTCTCTACGCCACATTCCGTTATTTCCCCCGTGTTATATGCATTGATTACGAAACCACTGCCATATTCCTGGGAAAGGGTAGTGGTGATTGGAGCGTCAAAGGTGATGGTCGAACCATTGACAGCAGTGATAGTACGGTCCCACATGATATCAATGTCTGTGGCTTTCCAACCCGTATAGTCCAATCCACCGCCAAAATCGTTCATCTTCAGCGATTGAATCCATTCCGTGGTACATGGACGGACGATAGTAATACGGCTGCCAGTATGCAATCCCATGGTGGAAGCAAGGGTAAGTTGTGTGCTGCCTGCTATCACTTTCTCGTCGGTAATGGTTAGGGTATCCCCTTGTATATTGTTGGCTTGACCTTCTAAATAGATTGCGGCACCACGGTTATACCCCGTCTTCTTTATAATTGTTTTTTGCTTGTCAACACCTCTCAATACCACGCCGGAAGATGTGATATGAATAGATTTGCTGATATTGAAAGT
>JAEEHW010000003.1 GCA_016281055.1 Prevotella sp. | reverse complement strand
TGTATAGCTTGCAATCTGCAGATTGGATGCTGCGGTAGTACGCTCTATACCTGTAGACAGGTAGTATGAACTCTTGTGAAGGTGAGAAGCTTTATATGCTTCTGACATCTTCAAGGTCGTTCCACTTCCATCCTTACAGTTAGAATTATTATTCATTGTAGAGTTGTTTGCATCGCCACCATCAGAGTAAAGGAATGCCATAGAACCGTCGGTGTAATATTCACGATCCTCACCATCCTTCCACTGAGCACGTGCACGCAGAATATTTACAGTCTCAATAGCCTCCTGATACTGTCCGAGACGAACCTGAGCCTCTGCCTTTACAAGGTAGGTCTCACCTGTACGAGCCATGATGACGTCACGGTGAGCATCACCCTTCTCTGCTGTACGTGTACCGTCTGCAGTCTTGTTAATGCCACAGAATACGTTAGACTGTGCAGGGTTACCGTTTACACCGTATGTATTCAACGCATAATTACCGCCGAGATATACAGGGAATACATTTGGCACCCATTTTTCTGTCTCAGGGTTGATGAAGGTGTGAGCCACGGCACCGCGTCCATATGTACCATAGGTGGTTTCATCTTGGAAGCGTGGATCATCCTTCTTGTTAAGAATGAATATTATAGCTTCATCACCCAAGTCAGGAACCTGGTCAACGTTTATTCCATTCTTCTCTGCAACCTTCTCACGGTCAATGACAACTATAGGTTTGCCATCTTGACCTTTGATTTCATTGCCTGCTTCATCTTTCAAAGTAGTAGTGTATGGAATGTTGTTCAAACCATAGACAGTTTTGAAAGTCTTCCACATACGTGCATCATTCACATTGTCAAAAGTAGAATAAGTGTACTCTGTTGGACGGCAACGCTGGAAGTCCATCTCACCGATGTATGCTCCACGACGTACCCAAGCATCAGAGAAGTTTGAGAACTGTGGTGAGAAATAGTTGTAGGTACGGTTGCCGAAACGTCCCTTTACGTTGTCATCACCATGCTGTGCTGACATAAGGATCTCTGGCAGTGACTCATTCTCACAGTCGATACCCGTCCATTTAGCATAAAGGTCTGCATAGTCTTTTGCAAGAGGGCATGCAGCTATTACCTCGTCGCAAAGCGCAATCACACGGTTAAGGTCTTCTTCCTTATCATATTTGCTGTTCCAGCTGTTGCAACGTTCTGACTGACGGAACAACAATGCCTTTGCAAGGAAGTGGGCAGCTGTATATCTGGTCCATCCTGCCTTGCCACGGTTACCTGGGCTCTTTGTTGGTAATAAATTGTAGGCATTTTCCAAGTCTGAGATAACCTGGTTCAATGTCTCTTCCTCTGTAGCACGAGTATAGTCTTTCTTTATCTCACCAGCGAGAGGCTCGTTCTGTATTACGACTCCACCATACTGAGCAAACAGACGGTAATAGTTGTAGCCACGCAGGAAATAACCCTCACCAACGAATTGGTTGCGGTCTGTCTCATTTTCCACATTTACGCTACGTGCTATCACGAGGTTTGCGGTAGAGATACCATAGTACATCTCATCCCACAGGGCAGATACGCCAGGGCAGTTATTGTTTGCTGCACCGAGAGCTGTTGTACAGTCAAGCGGATTTAGACGGCTGTCATACGTATTCCATGGCTCTGCAGTAAGGTCAGCACCATTTGTAAACTCATCACATCCATAGAGTGTGATACCATATGCCCACTCATAACCGAAGTGCCAACGTAGGTTTGCATACAGACCTGCAGCCATTTTCTCAGCACCCTCTGATGTCTCAAGCACAAGGTCGGTCACCTTATGTCCTGCATCTTCCTTCAGAAAGTCATCACCGCAGGAACTGAGACTCATGGCAGCGCATAATGTCAGCGCGCCACAAAGTATATTGTTTTTAATATATCTCATAATTATATATATCTTAGTATATTTTGTTTTTTTAGAATTAGAAGTCAACCTGCAAACCAAGTGTGAAGCCACGGTTGTAGTATGTCCAACCAGTATCAAGGTCCATATAGTCAACAGAAGAATAGAGCATACCAAGGTTCTTACCCTGTATGTAAACCTTTGCAGCACTGATGCCAGCGCCAAGTTTGTTCAGGAAGTTCTTGCTGAAGTTGTAACCTAATGAGAGGTTGCGAACCTTTATGAATGAAGCATCCTTGAAACCAAGAAGGTTAGAGTATGGGTCACCACCAGACTGGTTGTAGATAGGCTTCTGCCAGTCAGCACCAGTGTTCTCTGGTGTCCAGTAGCTGATTTCCTGCTGCTGATACATACCGAGCTGTCCCTGACCACCAGTATTATAGGTGTAACCGAAGCGTCCCTGCAATTCAAGTGTCAGCTCAAGTCCTTTCCAAGAGAAGGTATTTGACCAACCCATTGTCACGCGTGGATTTCTGTTACCAATAATGACGCGGTCCTGATCGTTGATCTTATAGTCGCCATTCTGATCGACAGGGCGTACCATACCAGGAGTGAACTTCTTGTCGTTCTTACCTGTGAGGAACTGGTTGAACTTATCCATTTCTTCTTGGTCGCTTTCCTGCCAAAGTCCGTTAGCTTCATAGCCATAGTACACAGCGATAGACTCGCCAATGAACCAAGAGTTAGTGATATCATCGACCTTACCGTTAGCAAGTTCAACGATTTCGTCCTTCTGCCAAGCGAAGTTGATGTTAGAGTTCCATGTGAAGTCCTTTGTCAGCACAGGAATTGTGTTGAGGGTGAGCTCTAAACCGCGGTTCTTTGTCTTACCGATGTTAGACTTCATAGAAGGATATCCTGAGAGAGAAGGTATCTTCATGTCAAGGATAAGGTCGTTGGTGCGTGATGTGTAGAACTCAAGAGAACCACCGATGCGTCCTTTGAGGAAGCTGAAGTCAACACCGAAGTTCCACTGTGTTGTCTTCTCCCACTTCAGGTTAGGGTTAGGCATCTGGTTTGCACCACTTGTGTAGTAAGGCTCGTTGGTTACGAAAATCTCCTGATTCTCTACGCCGTTGAATGGCATGAAATACTTACTGATGACACCGAGAGTACCATAAGGGCCTACGGCAGAGTTACCAGTAACACCTACACCTGCACGCAGCTTCAACTGGTCAATCCAGCTTACATCCTTGAGGAAGTTTTCTTGCTCCATGCGCCAGCCAAGAGCCATAGATGGGAAGAAGTCCCACTTGTGACCTTCTGAAAGTACGCTTGAACCATCCCAACGTCCGGAAGCAGTCAGCAAGTAACGGTCATTATATGCATAGTTTACACGTATCATGTATGATGTCATAGCCTCTTCAGAGAGACCGGAACCGAAACCAGGAGAGTATTTCTCAGGGTTATTTATGTCGATTGAGCCCATATTGTTCCACTGGAATGTAGGAATCAATGATTTAGCGCTCATGTTGCTAGTCTCAGTGTTGAGCTTTGATGCAGTCTGCAGGAATGTCAGACCGAGGTTATGCAGACCGAACTCACGGTTATACATGAACATATTATCGATAGTCCAAGAGAAATCACGGCGGTCCTCGCGTGTAGCCTGGTTGTTACCACCTCCAAGAGCAGCAGAGCCGCTGTCGATGAATGCGCCAAGACGATAGTAGCGAAGGTCTGGTCCTACCTGTATCTTGTACTGGAATCCCTGGAGAGGTTCCCACAGTTTGCCAAAGTCAACCTGTGCATAGAAGCTACCCAATGCGCGGAAGGTCTCACGGTTCTCGTTTGACTTCTCCCATTCGTCAATGATAGTATAGGTGTTGGTAGTAGAACCACCAGGCATGAGAATTATTTCACCGTTATCATCGTAAGGCACTGCATAACGCAGGATAGCCTTTGCTGCGCTGTAGATATCTGTAGGACCAGAGTTGCTTGACTGTCCACGACGAGAGAAGCCATAGTCCTGATTGCCGTATGATGCATTGATAGAACCTCCAGCCTTTAACCAAGAAGTG
>JAEEHW010000043.1 GCA_016281055.1 Prevotella sp. | reverse complement strand
GGCAGCACTATCGACTTCGGAAAGGACAAGGATGGAATGAAGTTCTATTTCTCTATTGCAGAAAGCTCAGAAGTCATCCTCGGCGACGTGAACGGTGACGGCAGCATAACGATGGCAGATGCCAACATGGTAGTGAACTACTTCCTTGCTACGGACCCATCAAGCATCGCGAACTTCAACGTGGCTGCAGCCGATGTAAATGGTGACAAAGCAATCACCATGGCTGATGCCAACCAGATAGTGAATATGTTCTTGGGACAATAATTGGGAAAAACATAGAAAAGCATACCCTGACAGACTGAAAACGTTCTGTCAGGGTATGTTTTTGATATTTTCACGGTGAAAGCTTTTCCGTTGCATTGTAGCGGATATTCAACAAACCGCAGCGGCGCAACTCTTGTTTTACATCACTGACAACACCCATCGGCGTACCCTTGTCTGCACGGATATTGACGATTGTTTCTTCTCCATGCGATGACAGTGCCCTGCCCAACTGCTGAATAGTAACGATATTGTTGCCCACCTGCAGACGTGTTTGTCCCTTCGGGTCCGTGCCTATGTAGAGGTTGACGATGGAGCGCTTGTTGGACGGCTGTGTCAATTCCTTTCCCTCCGGAGTCTCTATAGACAGGCGCGGCGTTTCATTCCTCATGTGGGTGATAGTCATGAAGAAGAACAGTACCGTAAAGATAAGGTCTGGCATAGAAGCCATGTTGAGTTTCGGTACGCTTCGCGTTTTATGTCGGCGGATGGATATCAATGTGTGAAATTAAGAGTTAAGAATTAAGATTGTGCACTATGAACTTTAAACTAAGAACAGTAAACTGTAAACAATAAACTGTAAACCGTAAACTGTGAACTATGAACTATGAACTACATAGCGGTTTCCTGTATCCGTTGCGGAAGCAGGGCTGTTATTTCTTCTTTCTGCTCCTCATTGAGGTTGGCAAAAGTCTTCTTGTATTTCTTCTGGGCGGCAGCATCGCGCAGTTCACGATATGCACGCACTATCTGGTTTTGCAGTCGGAAATAGGAGTCATAGTCAGCATCACGATCTATCTGCAACTCTATGATATGCGACTTTCCCGTTGCTATAATGAAATGCCGCAACTGTTTGCGCAGAGTATCATCTATCTGGGCCGGCTTGTCCTCTATGGAGAGTTTTCCACCTGCCATCAGATGCAGTGTCATTATCTTCTCACGATCCACATCAAGCAACTCCTGCTGTTCCTCCGGGTCTATCGGCGGCAGTTGTCGTCCCAACCCCTTCGTGCTGTCCATCGAGGTGGTCACAAGGAAGAAGATGAGCAACATGAACGAGATGTCGGATGTCGATGTCGTGTCGAGTCCTGGTACACTATGTCGTTTTCTGCGTCTGAACACTTCTCTTCTTTAATTTATCATAAACAATTACTGCCGCAGCGACAGCAAGCATCACAAAGGCGGTGATGAGGCATGCGTCGGTAAACGAACCAACGATACACGACGGAACAGCAACGACAACGAGCAGTGCAATTACTGCCCAGTCGATGCGTCCCACCGGCACGCCGTTTTCCATCGCCTGCCGCTTATTGGTGCGCAGCGAATGATATACGCTGTATGCCGTTGTCCCCAAGGCACCGAGCAACGCAAGCGCCATCGCCCATATCATTATGTCAGATATTATCATAACAGTTTATAGTTTACTGTTCTTTGTTTACCGTTTACTGTTCTTTGTTTACTGTTCTCTGTTTACCGTTCTCTGTTTACCGTTCTCTGTTTACCGTTTATAGTTCAGTACGAGCCGGATAGCAACTGTAAACTAAAAACAGTAAACTGTAAACTATGAACTATGAACTTTCTTTATTGTGTCCATCAGCGTTATTGCACTCTCCTCCATCTGCGCCGTCAGGTGGTCAATCTTCGACAGTATGTAATTGTAGAACAACTGCAGCACAATGGCGGTAATGATACCGAAGATAGTTGTGATGAGCGCTACCTTCATACCTGATGCTACGATTGTCGGACTGATATCACCGGCAGTCTGTATCTGGTCGAATGCCATCACCATGCCTATCACCGTGCCAAGGAAACCCAAAGACGGTGCCATGGCTATGCAGAGCGTTATCCATGAGCATCCCTTCTCCATCTTTCCTACCTGCACAGAGGCGTATGAACTGACGGAGCGTTCCACTTCCTCATCGGTATCGCCCATACGCAGCAGTCCCTGATAGCAGATACTTGCCACCGGACCACGGGTGTTGCGGCAAAGTGTCTTGGCCTCCTCCACTCCACTGCCCTTGAGCTTTTCTTCTAATTGCTGCATGAAACGCTTGGCATCTATCTCTGACATGCTGAGATATATGATACGCTCTATACAAAAAGCCAGTCCGACGATGAGACACAATGCCACAAGCGACATGAAGCCGGCACCGCCCTCAATGAACTTGGTCTTCAACTGAGTGTATGCACCGCCCTCGGCAGCTGCATCAATCATAGTGGTGTCACTCATCTCAATGGCAGCCTCGTCAAGCAACTGGCTGGTGGTGTCTGCTACAGCCGTTACCGTATCGCCTGCTGCGGGAGCCGCCATAATGGTACATGAGAATGCCAACACAAGGCATAACAGGTAGAATATTCTCTTCATCATATATTTTCTTTCTTTATCGAACTGCAAATTTACTTATTTTTCCTGAATGCAACAAACATTTTACACAAAAAAAACATTAAACAATAAAAAACTATGTATTGCGTTTTTTTATTTGATGACAACAAGGAAAAAAACATATATTGATATAAATAACGCATGGAAGAAGGTTTTAATGCTTGCTTTCATGCTCATTCTCCACTCTACTCTCTTCATTCTCCACTCTGCGGCGCAGGACTTCGTGCTTACCGGTCGCGTAATGGACGAGCAGGGGAATCCCGTGGAATTGTGCACCGTATCGTGCCTGAAGCAGGCGAAGGTGACGATGACCAACCTGAAGGGCGAGTTCTCACTGTCGCTGTCGTCGGCTGATTCTGTGGTGGTGCGCTTCTCTATGATTGGCTACAAGGCAAAGACGCGTGTGCTGCGCCGCCCCCGTGGCAGGCAGAACCTGCAGATTACGCTATATGAAGACAATCAGGAACTGGCTGGCGTTACCATCACTGAACAGAAACGCCAGACAAGTACCACACAGGAACTGGATGTAAAGGATGCCAAGCAGGCACCGTCAGCCTCAGGCAATGCCGTGGAAGAACTGATACAGCAGCAGGCTGGCGTGAGTACGCACAGCGAGTTATCATCGCAGTACAATGTGCGCGGCGGTTCGTTCGACGAAAATTCTGTATATATAAATAATGTAGAGGTGTATCGTCCGTTCCTCGTGCGCTCTGGACAGCAGGAAGGTCTCTCCATAATCAATCCTGACATGGTAGAGAAGATTGCCTTCTCAACGGGTGGATATGAGGCGAAGTACGGCGACAAGATGTCATCGGCACTCGACATCACATACCACCGTCCCACACGCACCGAGGCTTCACTATCGGCAAGTCTGATGGGTGGTTCGGCATATCTCGGCATCGGCGGCAAGAAGTTCACATGGTCCAACGGCTTCCGCTACAAGCAGACAAAGGCATTGCTGAAAACTTTTGACACTACGGGTGAATATGACCCGCAGTTTATCGACTATCAGACATACATGACCTTCACGCCCAACAAACGTTGGCAGATGGAGTTTATCGGAGACATCTCGCAGTCGAAATATAATTTCTATCCCACTGACCGTGAGACAACCTTCGGCACACAGGAGAACCTGAAGGCTTTCAAGGTTTATTTCGACGGCCAGGAAAAAGACCTCTTCCGCACTTATTTCGGTACGCTGACATTGCGCCGCATCATCAGCGACAAGGCTACCGTGTCGCTCATCGGCTCTGCATTCCACACCAAGGAGCAGGAGACGTATGACATACAGGGACAGTATTGGCTGTCGCAGACCGAGACACAGGAGAACATGGGTGTCGGCACATACATGGAGTATGCACGCAACTACCTCACCGCCAATGTGGCAAGTCTCAAACTCATGCTCGACCGCAAGACACGTCACCATGCCATACAGACGGGACTGACCGTGAAATGGGAGCATATCAAGGAGAATTCGCGTGAATATGAAATGCGCGACTCATCCGGATACGTCATGCCGCACACCGGCAACAGCCTCAACATGATTTACACTTTGGCGGCAAAAAATGAGTTTCATGCCCGCAGGGTGGAGTTCTACATTCAGGACACATGGAAGTTTGCCTCACCGTTGGAAACAAACTTCTACACGCTGAACTACGGTGTCAGGTTTGCCAACTGGTCGTTCAACAAAGAAAGCATCGTATCACCAAGGGCTTCACTGTCAGTGGTACCATACTGGAACAGCGACGTGACGCTGCGCTTCGCCGCCGGACTGTATTACCAGTCACCGTTCTTCAAGGAACTGAAAGACACCACCACCATCGGCGGTGTGACATACGCCACGCTGAACAAGAAAATCAAGTCGCAGCAGAGCATCCACCTCATCGCCGCCATGGACTACAGGTTCAAGGCTGGCGGTCGTCCGTACAAGTTCACTGCCGAGGCATACTACAAGATTCTCTCGAACCTCATACCTTACAGCGTGAACAACGTGAAGGTGACATACAACGGCCTCAACGAGGCAACAGGACACATCGCCGGCGTTGACTTCAAACTCTACGGTGAGTTTGTGCCGGGCACCGACTCATGGATTACGTTCTCCCTGATGTCCACCGGCATGAAATACCGTGGTGAGAGCATTCCTCTGCCTACCGACCAGCGCTATGCCATAAACCTTTTCTTCACTGACTATTTCCCTGGCACCGACCGCTGGCGCATGACACTGAAACTGGCTTATGCAGACGGACTGCCATTCGGTCCGCCACATACTGACAATGCGCGTCAGCATTTCCGTGCTCCAGCCTATCAGCGTGTAGATATCGGCATGAGCTACCGTGCTTACAAACGAGAGAACCAGCAGGTGAAGAAATTCTGTCTGCGCAACATCTGGCTGGCAGTTGACTGTCTCAACCTACTCGGTCACAGCAACGTGAACTCATACTACTGGGTGACGGATGTCACAAACCATCAGTATGCTGTGCCGAACTATCTCACCGGCCGTCAACTGAACGCACGCTTGACAATGGAGTTTTAGTAGTTCATAGTTCATAGTGCATAGTTCATAGTTATTTTTAGCTCTTCAATTCTTCAATTTTTCAATTTTTCAATTCTTCAATTCTTCAATCCTTCAATTCTTCAATCCTTCATGACTGCACAGGACATACGACGACAGTTCAGACTGCTGATGAACGGCGTGACGGCGCAGTCACTGCGTGAGAAAGGCATGGACTATCACCTGAACTGGGGAGCATCGCTGGGACATCTCCAGGAACTTGCCGGCGAATACGGCAAGGACTATGACACCGCCATCGAACTATGGAACGACGATGTGCGCGAAAGCAAGATAATGGCCACGCTGCTCATGCCGGCAGAACGCTTTCCGATTGACATGGCTATGCAGTGGATTGGCCAGACCAAGACACAGGAGATAGCCGAAGTGGCAGTGATGAACCTCTACCAGCACCTGCCATACGCAAAGGAAATGGCGCTGCGTCTGATACAGAATGAAGACATCATGGAACAGTTGCACGGCTATAACATAATGTCACGGCTGCTGACAAAGAACATAGTGCTGACAGACGAAGAATACCAGTTGACTGACGACTGTGCCAACAAGACTGTGAACCAGCAGGATGCCCCCCTGTCACTGCGTCATGCAGCATACAACACACTGATGAAGATGGAAAAATAACCGCATAAAATGATTTTTTAGTCATTTTATGCGGTTATTTCATAGATTTTGAGTAACTTTGCACATGAACACCATAACGTAATCAATCTATGAGTGAAACTGCATTAAATAATTTGCGTGACTACCTTTGCGAAACACTGACAAAGGAAGACATGGCATGGCTCTCTACAGAGTTGGCCCTGGAGTCAATGGATGACGAGAACCCCACGCCATACACCATGGATGAAATTAACGCCATGATTGATGAGGGGGAAGAGGATTTCAAAGCTGGCAGATACTATACCAGTGAAGAGGTATTCAAAGCCATCGAAGAAATTGGCAAACCGCAAATACGTAAAACCGCATGAGAGTTTTTTGGTCAGAAAAGGCTAAAAGGTCCTTTGAAGAAACTGCATACTATATCGTAGAGAATTTTGGGCTACGCGCTAAAGAGAAATCCGCAGGTATGGTATCAGCTAAAGAGCATGTGCTTGCAGCCATGCCTGAGATTGGACAGGTAGAACGGTTATTGCCCCACAGAAACAAAACATATCGTAGTGTAACGGTGAATGGGCTGAGTAAAATTGTATATTATATTGATAATGATACAATATACATAGTGGCTTTCTGGCATACCAGACGCGAGCCGCAATCACTTACTGACGAAGTAAAATAAGAATAACAACAATAAGATATGCTTACACTTAAACTCATTACAGAAGAGAAAGAAAGAGTAATCAAGGGACTGGAGAAGAAACACTTCAAGGGGGCCGCCGAGGCCATCGACGGTGTGCTGGCTGTTGACAAGAAACGCCGTGAGGCACAGCAGGAGCTCGATGCCTGTCTGGCAGAACAGAAGAAGGCTGCCGCCGAAATTGGCAAGCTGATGAAGGCTGGCGACAAGGAGGCCGCAGAGAAGGCCAAGGCTGCCGTGGCTCAGTTGAAAGAGAAGTCAAAGGAACTGGAAGACGTTAAGGCTGCCGCCGAAGAGGAGGTGAAGACCCTGCTCTGCCAGATTCCAAACATACCATACGACGAGGTGCCTGAAGGCTCATGCGCCGAGGACAACGTGGTGGTGAAGAGCAACCAGAAAGAGTGCGACGGCACCGACACCGTAGGCACATGGACTGCCAACCCCGCCAACGACGAAGCCAAGTTGCCACACTGGGAACTGGCAAAGAAATACAACCTCATCGACTTTGACCTGGGCGTCAAGATAACTGGTGCCGGTTTCCCCGTATATGTAGGACTGGGCGCACGCCTGCAGCGCGCACTCATCAACTTCTTCCTCGACGAGGCGCGCAAGTCTGGCTATACCGAGATAATGCCACCAACAGTGGTAAACCAGGCTTCTGGCTACGGCACAGGCCAGTTGCCCGACAAGGAGGGACAGATGTACCACTGCGAGGTGGACGACCTCTACCTCATCCCAACAGCTGAGGTACCGGTGACAAACATCTACCGCGACATCATCCTCGACGAGAAAGACCTGCCGATAAAGAACTGCGCCTATACTCAGTGCTTCCGCCGCGAGGCTGGCTCATACGGCAAGGACGTGCGCGGACTGAACCGCCTGCATGAGTTCTCCAAGATTGAGATTGTACGCATCGACAAGCCGGAGCACTCTAAGGAGTCACACAAGGAGATGCTGGCACATGTGGAGGGACTGCTCAAGAAGCTCGAACTGCCATACCGCATATTGTTGCTCTGTGGCGGCGACCAGTCGTTCACGTCGTCTATCTGCTACGACTTCGAGGTTTATTCAGAGGCACAGGGCCGCTGGCTCGAGGTATCGTCAGTCAGCAACTTCGACACCTATCAGGCCAACCGTCTGAAGTGCCGCTACCGCAACAGCGAGACGAAGAAGACAGAGCTGTGCCACACGCTCAACGGTTCTGCACTCGCACTGCCGCGCATCGTGGCCGCCATACTTGAGAACAACCAGACTGAGGAAGGCATCCGCGTGCCTGCAGCCCTCGTTCCATACATGGGCTGTGACATGATAAAGTAAGATGTCATCCTATGGATAAATATTAAACGGATGCGTCCGCACACATAGCAACCGACTGTGTGTGCGGGCGCCTTGCGTTTCTTTGAAACATATAATGTCCATGTAATATTGAAGAATTGAGGTTTTCCATGCGGATAGGTGCTTTAACTTTTCAATCCTTTTCTCTCTAAGCAGATATGTAACTCCCACGGATTCCGCAGATAACACAGATTAAGCTACCAACAATCAGTTATATCTGCGAAATCTGTGGGAACTAAATAATCCTTTACAATCCCTTTCAATCTGTGTGAGGTTCACCAACGGATTGCACGGATTATTCGTCTATGGGAAATCTGTGGAATCTGTGGGAGTTAGAGGATTAATTACATACAATATAATAACTAGATGAAAACAGAAAACAAACTAAACAGAATCTTCGGCCTCATCCTTGTGATGACGGCTGCGTTAAGTATGAATGTGTCTGCCATGCCGGGCGACGTGAACGGCGACGGCAGTATCACCATGTCAGATGCCAATGCCGTGGTGAACTATTTTCTTGCTGCCACCAAACCGAGTGACTTCAACAAGGCGGCTGGCGACGTGAACGGCGACGGCACTATCACCATGTCGGATGCCAACCAGATTGTAAACATGTTTCTTACTGGCAGTACTGGTTCTTCTGCCAACGGCCACGAATACATTGACCTCGGTCTGTCAGTCAAGTGGGCTACATGTAATGTCGGTGCAGATAATCCTTGGGATTACGGCGACTACTTCGCATGGGGTGAGACGGAGCCAAAGAACAATTACGATTGGGATACATACAAATGGGGCAATGGTAGAAATAACTACACCTATAACAAGTACAACAATGACGAAACTTACGGCACTGTTGACAACAAACTCACCCTCGAATCTCAGGACGATGCCGCAACAGCGAACTGGGGCGGCGCGTGGCGCATGCCGACAGTCAATGAATTGAAGGCACTGTTGGATAGTTGTTATTGGGAGTGGACGAATAATTACAACGACAAGAACGTGAAAGGCTATATAGTCTATAAGGTCAAGGACCACAAAGATATGGGTAAAAGGAAGAGCGGTGTCAACAACATAACAGAAGCAGCGTATTCGCTCAGCGATACTCACATTTTTCTTCCTGCTGCCGGTTACCGTTACTACAAGTACTGCGAATTTACACGCATGTTCGGCTTTTACTGGTCGGCTTCGCTCTACGAGAACTACCCGGAAAGTGCGTGGTACGTGTACTTTGACTCGAGCGGCGAGAATACAACCAACATCAAAACCCATTTCCGTTTTGAGGCAATCACTGTGCGTCCGGTCTGTCCGTAAAGCCTGCTTCGCTTCGCTCTGAGTGAAAAATGAATAGTGAAAAGTGAATAATACAAGTTACGTTTAGACTGTCAACAAGTCTGTGTCATTAACGTATTATTCACTTTTCACTATTCATTTATTATTTGTATCCTTCATTTTTTAGCAATAATTTTGTAGTTTCAGAAAAAGTTAGTAACTTTGCATTTCGATTAAATACACAAATACATCGATGAAACGAATTTATTTTCTGATTATTACATTTTTTGTGGCCACTTTGGGTTTTGGCGCGGTCAACTACGACTTGGAGATACTTGGCGTTCAGGTGACGAGTGAGAACTGTGGTGACCTCAGCATGATAAATGGTGTAAACGGTACCATGAGTTTTGACCCTGTAACTAACACCCTCTACATGAAGGATGTGAGCATAAGTTACAGTGGTACCACCATATCAAGCAAGATCATCGGTCTTACCATAAAGGCGGAGGGTAAGAATGTCATCAAGTCTAACAAATATGCCATGTTACTTGGAGAAGGCGACACCAACATAATTGGCGACACACTCAAAATCACAGGTGGCAACACGGCCATAGGCTTCGTTTATGGCATTGACAGCAAACTTGTGGTTGACGGTATGGCTGAGTTGTCGGCGGACGGAGCAATATACGGTATTCGTGGAAATACAAATACATCTAACACTACTGCCCTTGAGATCAGGAATGGTGCGACATTTTGCGTAAGGGGAGGCACGCAATGCGTTGCAAACATAAAGCAACTGATACTTGACAAGTCATCCATAAAGTCGCCTTCAGGGGCACAGTTTGCCAACAATAGCATCTGCAATGCATCAGACACGCCCATTGCATCTGAGTGGGTGGTGATAGAACCGGACAAATACGACCTCAAGGTGGCTGGCGTGCTGGTTAACGGTGCCAACAACAGCGACCTCAGCGTAATAGATGGTGTGAGCGGCACTGTAAGTTTCGACCCAAGCACAAAAACACTCACGCTGAAGAATGCCACCATTGTGAATAAAGGTGCTGCGGTTTCAGATTATGCCTATGCCATCAGCAGTGACATGCCAGACCTCAAAATAGTTGTAATCGGCGACAACACGCTGAGGTCAACCAACTCGGGAGGTATAAGGAGCTACGGAAACCTGACGATTGACGGTCCCGGTACAATGTACATCAATGCAACGTCGGCGGTGGTGATGACGTCTCCATCGGCAAACACGCTTACGATAAACGGTACGAATACGACACTCTTAGGTAATCTGTATGATGGAATAATAAGTACATACTCTACCACGACGCTCTCAATAAACGGTGGTCTTTTGAAGTCGTATGGCAAAAGAAAGGCACTAAATGGCGTTACCGTACCATCCAGTTACACCACTGCCACGGAGAATGGATACACTGTAATCCGCAATCCGCTGATTGGCCGTATATATATAGATGGCTACGACTGGCCGCAGGACTTCGAGCCTGCTGACTACGAAGTGTCGAGCCATACACCGGGAGTGAAGTCGGTCAGCGTGTCGTACTATTTGTCTTGGGGTGGTACTGACAAGTTAATGGAAAATTATGAGGGCTCAACTCAAGACAAAATGACTATTCGTATGACGGTAGAACTGGAGGACGGCTATGAATTTGCTAGCAATGTGGATGGATACATAATCCTTGGTGATGCGCTGGTAGAGCAATACATGAAGGTTACGGGAGCAAATGCAAAGCAGAAGCATTTTCAATGGAGATATACTGTGCCTGAACCTGAAGGCGGTCCGTATATGCGCACTGCAACAGCGGAGATTCCTGCTCCCGTGGTTGGCGAGGAACCTGTATGGGAGATTTCGACAGCGGCGGGAGCAAAGGCGGCCGACGGTATGCCGGAAGCGAATGCCAAGGAAACTTTTGATAGATCAAAATGTCAGGTGTACCACATAAAGTGGCTTGAGATATCAGGCAACAACCAGAAAGTGATGTCAAAGGGAGCAAAGTTCAAGGATGGTTGCTCGTATGCAGCATTCCTGACAGTGCGGCCCATTGATGGAATGCAGTTTCATAAGAACACGGTGTACAAGGTGAACGGAGAAACAGCTGCTAATGCTAAGAACGTGACCGACAGTAATGTGCCTATAGGTGCTTACAGCGTGCCGTATAAGAGCACTATGGCAGGCTTGGCGTATGTGTTCACAGGCTCATCGCTGCTTCTCGGTGATGCGAACTGCGACGGTTCTGTTACGATGGCGGATGCCAATATGGTGGTGAATTATTTCCTTGCTGCGGATAAATCTACTGTTGATGGCATCAACCTTGCTGCCGCCAACGTAAACGGCGACTCGGAAATCACCATGGCTGATGCCAACATGATAGTGAACATGTTCCTCAACGGCACCACGACAGGCACCGTCAGCGGAGTGTCGGCGCTCAGTGCCAAGAAGATAGTAGATGTGTTTTATGGAGAAAATATGCATGAATATGTGGATCTCGGCGTTTCAGTGAAATGGGCTAAGGGGAATGTCGGCAAGTTTGCATGGGGCGCGACATCTGATAATGGAGCTATCAGCAGTGGGCTGGAATACGGTAACAATTCAGGTAGGACGGTGCTCGATCCGCTTGATGATGCAGGTACCATGAACTGGGGTTGGAGATGGCGTATGCCGACATTTGAGGAATGGCTGGAGTTGATGGAAAACTGTTACTGGGAGTGGACAACATACTATTATGGAAGTAACAGTGCATGGAACGGCAGTGGCTATATTGTTTATAAGGCAAAGAATGAAGCCGACAAGGGAAGGCATAGAAACTATGGTCCCAATTCATTGAATCCGACAGCGACCTACAACAAAGCTACGGACCCTCATATTTTCTTGCCTGCGGATGGATGTGTCGTAGGTAGCAATACTAATTTGTATGGAACTGACGGTTTCTACTGGACGAGCTCGTTTGACATTCTTGAAGGATTCGGAGCATTGACAGTGGAGTTCTATTCGGATTACCTGTATGACAGTCACAGTGGGCGTAGCTCCGGTTTCTCTGTCCGTGCGGTATTGATAGAGGAATAACCCATAACCTTTTTTGACACTTTGTAAGGAAAATATGTAATTTTCTTACAAAGTGTCATTTCGAAAATATCGGTTGTAAAACGCAAACCAGAGCGGCAAGATGCTGCTTGGAAAGCTGAAAAACATGGTTTGAACAGCGTTTTATGGTAGCGGAAACAGTAAAAGCAGCCTTTTTGCAATGCAAAAGGGCTGCTTTTACGTTGTAATTAACGTGCTATTACGTTGTAATCAGGTAGCTTTTACGATGTAATTCGATAGCTTTTACAATCCGATGAAAATGCCATTACTGATTATCAGCGTGTTACGATGAAGCGAATTTTGCGCCATACGAAACCGTCGGGCAATTATTTCAGAATATCGCAAGGAAACGGCGGTTGCAAAAATCAATGTGTCAGCAATACGGGGATTTCACTGACATAATGTTACTGTGATTGCTTTTGCGACCACAGATTGCACTGATTAAACAGATTATTTTTTCGACTACGAATTGTACGAATTATACGAATTAAGGCTGCACAGTGAGGTTTCGACCACAGATTGCACTGATTAAACAGGTTTTTTTTCTCGACTACAAATTTAACGAATTATACGAATTAGGGCTGCGCAGTGAGGTTTCGACCACAGATTGCACTGATTAAACAGGTTTTTTTCTCGACTACAAATTTAACGAATTATACGAATTAAGGCTGCGCAGTGAGGTTTCGACCACAGATTACACTGATTAAACAGTTTTTTTTTCTCGACTACGAATTGTACGAATTATACGAATTAAGGCTGCGCGGTGGTTTAAAATTATAGTCCGCATGGTATTCGTAAGATTCGTTCGATTCGTGTTCGTCAAAATATCTTCGTAGCTCTGTCATGGTCATTCGAGTTCATTCGAGATATTCGTGTTCGTAAAATATTATCGTGGTTCTGTCATGGTATTCGAGTTCGTAAAAATCCATCTGTGGTTTTGTCATGGTTATCTGTGATTTCTCTCAATATTATTTTGTTGTTTCAGAAAAAGTTAGTATTTTTGCACGTAAAATTAATTTGAATACGATATAACGGATTCATACGGATATTATAACCAGTAAATACATATAAATTATGAAAAGACAAACTAACTTAAAGAACCGGTTTCTTCTAATCGTAATGATGCTCATGACAATGGTCGTGAGCGCGAATGCAACACCTGTTCCTTATGTGGAGTATAATCCCTCCAATAGTACACTGATGTTTAAGAATGGTGAAAAACCGACTGGTAATTTTGTTTTTGACATAAATACCAATGGCATTCCTGATTGGTATCCTGTAAGAAAATTAGTGTCAAGAGTTGTATTTGACCCTTCTTTTTCACAATGCCGTCCGGTAAGTTGCTTAGGCTGGTTCAGTGGTATGGAAAATTTAAGTGAGATTGAAGGTATAGGATACCTGAAAACGTCTAATGTGACAAATATGGGAAATATGTTTAATGACTGTAGTAGTCTCACGAGCCTTGATGTCAGTGGCTTCAATACGTCTAACGTGGAGAATATGAGTGGTATGTTTTATAACTGCAGTAATCTCACGAGCCTTGATGTCAGCGGTTTCAATACGTCTAACGTGACGGACATGTATAAAATGTTTTATAATTGCCAAACTCTCACGAGCCTTGATGTCAGTGGCTTTAAAACGTCTAACGTGACGAATATGGGCTATATGTTTTATAACTGCAGTAATCTCACG
>JAEEHW010000042.1 GCA_016281055.1 Prevotella sp. | reverse complement strand
TTCCTCTTACCCGACACCGGACATCATGAAAAATGTACCTGTGTCAAGCTTCTCGTACTACTACGTTTCTGTTTTATGTAAGTCTTGTCAAAAATCGCTTTTTCCGCTCTCTTCCTACGGCGGCGGTTCCTCAAAGCCTGCTGGCCAAGGTGCTGCCGTTTTTCGGAAAGCGAGTGCAAAGGTACACACTTTTCACGACATGGGCAAGGGTTTTGTGAAAAAACTTTCATTTTTACGTGCGAAATTGATTAGAGTCAAGCAAAATACAGAAGAGGACATATTAATAAGGTGTAGGGGAAATAATTTGGGATTATTTATTTTTTCTCCAGATAGTCGGTCATGCGCTTCCTCATTCCCCCTTGGTCATTAGGGCCGTTGTGAAAGTTATGCACTTTCCATGCTCCATTCTCCAGACAGAGGGACCATCCGATGGTGACGATCAGCCCCTGCGCATCCGTCAAATCAAAGAACACCTCCGCCTTGTTGCCAGTGAGCAATGTAGGACGCACGTTGTTCACCTTCACCGGCATCACCAACCTGTTGTCCCACGGACGATAGTCCAGGAAGAACCTGTCCGTACCCTTTTTTCCTTTCTCAGCCTTCGCCACCTGTTCACAGAGGTCGAGGTAATCCATTGTACAGTACTGCGCATCGAACTTTGAGAAATCAGTTCCTTTCTTGGCGTACTCCCCATTCAGATTCTGGTAAATCTCATTTACCCGAGCCTCTATGGACGTTTCATTCCATAGTTTCTCATCCTCCGGGTCGAGTGTTACCTCGTCATTCTCCGTTGTTTCCTCCACATGACGTGGATCTATCACCTCTCCCCCACCGTTTGTTTTATTTCCGCAGGCCATCATTGTCAATGCCAAGCCCACCATAACAACCATTTTCTTCATTATAGTAATCTCTGTTTAGTTTTCAAGAACAAAGTTACAAACTATTTAATGAACTCACAAACAATTAACTGTTTTTATTTAATCCATTAAACAAAATGATATTTTCTGTCGTTTTATAGGGTAAACACAAAAAAAATTTTATTTGTCAATAAACAGAATTTTTATTATCTTTGCAGCAGTTTACTACCGCTAAAGGATATCTTTTATTGTTTAACCACTTAAAAATCCGCCCCTGAATGATTAGCAAAACCTACCATAAATATATATGGCTCCTTAACACGTTGTTGACAAGCAGTCCACTGACCTTTGATGAGGTTAACATGCTTTGGGAAGACAGTCCTGCCAACGACGGGCCTATACCTCTTCGCACCTTTCACGAATACCGCAAGGGGATAAAGGAAATGTTCGGCGTGGACATAGAGTGTGACCGCTCAAAGAATGTATATTACGTAAAGAACCCCGAGGTGCTGGATAGTAACAAGTTAGCCAAGTGGCTATTGCGCAAGTATAGCATTCCACAGGACTTTGCCACATTCAATGGCATGAAAGACAGGATTCTTCTGGAGGAAATTCCTATGGGCAGGGCATTCCTGGACACTGTCATGGAAGCTATGCGGACGAATACAGAGCTGCGTATTGACTACCAGCGCTATCAGGATGAGCAGCATGAAGAACACTTGCGTACGTTTACGATGCAGCCCTATGCGCTAAAGGTATATAACAGGCGTTGGTATTTGTTGGGATTCCTGAAAGAGGACAATGACATACGCACCATAGCCTTAGATCGTGTAATAGACATGGAGAATCTTCCAAGTAAATTTGAAATTCCGGCGGACTTTGATGCCAGGAAACACTTCGTTAATGTAGTAGGTGTTTACGTAGATAAGGACCTGCCTATTGAGAAGGTGAGAATCAGGGCTTATGGCGCACAAGCAGACTATCTGCGTTCTGTCCCTCTCCATGGAAGTCAGTCGGAAGGACGTTCCATGCATGGAGAATTTGCTGAGTTCACATATAGATTATGCGTTACACCTGAGTTGGTGAGTCAGTTGCTGGCAATGGGTGATAAAGTTGAGGTGCTTGAACCTAAAAGTCTAATAGACAATATAAAGAATGTTTTACAATTAACAATTAAGAATTATGAAAAACAAAAATGAAAATCCTGACAACTTGTGTGTAGCACTTGATTGTGCGATTCGAGATTCTGAAAAGGAAAAATATGGTTACACATCTGGTTACATCGTACGTGATAGTGATACGCAGTATTCTAATTACATGAGTAATGAAGCATGGAAGAAATACTTGGAAACCATGCCAAAGGGACATAGGATTCAGTATGAAGATGGCAATGGTGGAGAACTGAAAGAAAAGAAGGGACGAAGGGGAATTGTACCACCCAAGATGGCTTCATTTGGCTCTTCGAGTCGTTTCATATATGAATTATCAAAGAATGTTACAGGTTATGCTTTTGAAGTTAAATTAGATACACGTGTTGGAGGCGTAGCCAACCTTGATGGTTTCCTTCGTAAAGGGAATAATTATGTTTATGTCGAAGCAAAAAGACGTGAGATATATGGTTCTTCACACGAAAATGAAAAAATCAAGAGTGTCTATATACCAGTTTATGAAAAAATCAAGAATAACTGTAAAGGGTTTAAATATGAACAAAATGATTGCAAAGAGCCGGATATGAAGAAAATAACATTTTGTATAAATGACACCCCTATTAAATACTTTGATTTGAAACAGCTTATTTGTCATTTTCTTGGTATCACCTATGATATAGCCAAGAATAACATACAAAATGCAAAAGTTACATTCTTGTATTTGATTTATGATCCAAACGAAGTTTGTGAATTTATAGCCCCAAAATATAAGGAAAAAATTAAAGATAGATATGAGAGCGTTAAGAAATTTGTTAGTGACAATAAAGATGTCATTAATTCTATCTTCCAGACTCTTCTTCAATACCAAAAAGAAACATATAATTTAGTAGATCTGAAAATTGATTTTGACTTCAAAATGGTATCTCAAAAGGATTATAATAAGGAACTCCTTTCGTGTTAGAGATATAAAACATACATTTTCGCTCTCTCTCTTCTGCGGCGTTTTTGCACATCAACAGGCAAAAACGCCGTTTTTCGTGTTTCTTATTCGTATAATATAGTATATATAATGGGGGCTATTCTTTTTTAGCCGAGAAGTATTGTTATTATTAAAAATAGTATTAAACTAACAGAAACGAACATGAAACACTCAAAACTATTCATCAGCCTCGTTGCTACAGGCATGAAGCAGCGATACGGTGACAAACCGGCAAAAGAAATAATGTTGAGGAGCCTCTGGGAGAGGAAACATATCATCGACGCAGGGTTTACGGACTATTACATTATGGCTTATCAGATATTCTACCAATATGCAGCGGCGGCAGGAATTAACGTATGGGCGCGAGGAGCAACACCTTCGTCTATTGTCTGCTATTGTCTGGGACTTACCGAGATTGATCCTATAAAGTATGGACTGTGCTCTGTATGTTTTGTTAATGACAGAACGCCCCGTTTTCAGTTTGATATAGAAGGGGATCGCTATGATGAGTTTATGAAAGGAGCGGAAATGTTGCTGCAAACGGAGGCAAAGAACTTTGACATTCCATCCATCAGGAAGTGTTTGTTCAGAAATGAGCCGATAGGAAAACAAAGGAGAATAATTTCCGTGTCACCATGTGATTATCTTGGCACTAAACATGAGAGGCCTATACCAGAAGATATTGATGACGAGATAGCCCGCTATGCCCTTTCTTTTCCTAAGAAGGGCAAATCAATGGATTTGTATGAGGCTTATATGCAAGAGCCTCGTGCCTTTGACCACTTAATCTATCAGGAAGAAATGTTAGACATACTACGCCACACCTTTAATATAGACAGCATCAAGGCTAACGACATAAGAATAGCCATACAAAGATGCGAGACGGAACAAGTGGAATGCTATAGAAAGGAAATCTTTGCTGACATGAATGACACTTCCATACAAGAGGCAGAAGCAGCATGGCAAAGACTTACCAGTAATCCACACGCTTTTCTTAAAGCTCATGCTGTCAGTCAAATAGTGGCAAGATACAAATTTGATACTAACGCTAAAAAAGACATAATCAAAATGAGACAATCAGAAATTCAGAAGCGCATAACCTGTCGCAACAATGAGTCACTAAACAAGTATCTTGCAGAGATTGGTCGCACACCTCTTATTTCTATTGAAGAAGAGGTAGAACTGACAAGACTGATAAAGAAAGGCGGGGCAGTCGGCGAACTAGCCAAGAATAAACTGGTGACGGCAAACCTGAGATTTGTAGTTTCTGTGGCTAAGCAATACCAGCACAGTGGATTACCCCTGAACGACCTCATTAATGAAGGTAACATTGGTCTTATCAAAGCAGCAAAGAAATTTGACGAGACACGCGGATTCAGGTTTATCTCGTATGCAGTGTGGTGGGTTCGTCAGAGCATATTACTGGCTATCGCCGCACATAAGCGCATCATGTGTGTGCCACAGGATGAAGTGGAGAGGCTTAGCCGCATCAGGCATGATGACAGCCATATGGACTGCAAGATTGACCACGAGCCAATCGCACAGGAATTTAACGATGTTCTCAAGCGAGTATTGAAGGAGCGCGAAGCGTTTATTATTCGTGAATGCTATGGCGTAGGATGCCCGGAGAAAGGATTAGACGATATAGCAAAAGAATTAGGGCTGACACGTGAACGCGTACGCCAGATTCGTGAGAAGTCGATAGAAAAACTGCGCAACAGCGGCAACGCTGAAATACTAATCAAATATCTGGGATAGA
>JAEEHW010000041.1 GCA_016281055.1 Prevotella sp. | reverse complement strand
GATACGCCCTCCAAGACGGCTTCCTGTCCCTCTGTTCTGATGAGTGGATTCTCATGAGGCGTAGTCATATTTGCCGTAAAGGTCAGCTTTCCTTTCTCGCTGGCTGTCATGTGAATAGCAATAACATTCTGACCACCCAAAGGTGTAATCACCTCACGCTCATATCTAACACCATCCACGGTATACCGCACTACGCTTTGCGCATTGTCGAGGTCCAACCAACGTTCATAATCTGTATAGTCAGCATGTCCTGGCATCGCAATATACAGGTCGCCAAAGGGTTGATAAGGCATACCCATGTTTTTTCCTACAGCAACGGGCATCACCTTCGCATTCGCTAACTCCTGCGCTTCCTTGTATTTTCCTTCGAATATCAGCCTGCGTACCTCCGGCAATGTCTCTTTTGCATTGGGATTGACAACATTGTTTGGCTGTCCAGCCCAGATAGTTTCCTCATTCAGTTGGATATGCTCCACAGCAGGTGTGCCAAATACCATTCCTCCTATCACGCCATTGCCCACTGGCAATGCTTGTGTCCAGGTCTGCGCTGGCTGGTCATACCAAAGCTTATATTCAACACATAAAGCATAATGCGTTATACATAATGATATTGCTGTCAATAAAAGTCTTTTCATTAGTCAGTAGTTTACTTGTATAATGATTTGAGCTTAAAATCTTGTTCTATAGTCACTTTATCCTCATTGAGCATCGAGCGGTCAAGACGGAACACGTCGATGAAGAAGTCATACACCGCCTGTCGCTTGTTCTTGCCGAAGTCATGCCCCTCTTTAGGCAGATGCACATTACGCACCTGTTCCTTTGCTCCATAGAAGCCGTAGATACGTTGCAGGTATGGAAATTCCAAGGTAGGAACGCTGCTGGTCCAGTCGCCTCCGTCGCTGACGATAAGCATCGGTTTGGGAGCCATTATGGCAGCCAATTCAGGTTCACAGGTGCCACCTGCCGAAAGTTGTATGGGTTTTCCACTCTCACAAGGGCAACCGCCATCAAAATGTGAGGAGAGATGAACCACGGGAGCCGACGCCTTTACTCGTTCATCTAACAAAGACAGTAGAACAGTATGGGTTCCGCCTCCTGAGCCGCCCATCACCCCTACTCTTTCAGAGTCGATATCCTTGCGATTTTTCAACATCCAGTCAAGGAGAATATAGCCACAGGCTGCCTGATAGACATGCGCACGACTGGTGTGGTGTGCCTCGGCTCCTACCTCTTTCTCTGACTCGCCCCAGCCGTAGAGGTCGAAATCGACACAGACAGCTCCCATTCGCGCCAAGGTTCCTAACCGTTGCTGCTCGTCTTTCCGATAGCGCATGGGCCAGTGACCGTCAGGACAAATGATGAGTGCATGCTCTCCTTTCTTCGTCGATGCGTAAATCGTCCCAAACAGATGTTGCCCTGGAGTCAGTTCTATACAGATATTCTGTGTGGTATAGCCATTGTGCTTGCGAATTTTCGAAAGTGTAACGGGGCGTTGTAAATACCCATTTTCGTCCTTCGTTTCCACACACGAATCCAAGAAGGCATCCAGTTCCAGGCGTTGGCGCACCTCGCGGCGCAAGCTATCGCGTCTGGTCTCCCACTGCTCCTTGTTGTTATATAATGTGGAAAGGTAGTCGAGCATCTTCTTACCTTCATCTTCATGACGGCGTGGATACTCATACGGTTTAATTTTATACAACTTCTCGTTTTGTTTCCACCAGTTCCAATCAAAATACTTACAGATGTTATCAAGTGTCTGTTCGATACTATACGGACGGATGCGGAAATCTGCATACGGCAGTCGCTTGCCCACCGTATCTACGTTATATTTGAAACGAACTCCAAAACGCTCTTGTATGTCAGTCATCACATCACTGACACTTCGTTCATACTGCGTTTCAAATGTCTGTGCCGTGGTTTTCAATGCCATCAACATCACGGCAACCATGAATATTTTTCTCATTTATAGCTTATTTTTCCTATGTTTTGACGATTAGCCACTATTTTTCCGTCTACCATCAAAGTAAGTCCGCTGCCTTGGTGATAGCGTTGTCCGTCCTTATCCCAGATGATGGTCAGTATATGTCCACGGTAGTTTACGCCATCTAAGCAGAAATAGTTCCATTGCTTCTGAGGCACGAGTGGATTCACTACTATACTGCCGTCTGCCTGAGGACGCAGTCCCACGATTCCCGTAATCATCAGGTCGTTGAACGTAGAGTGGTTGTAATAGCGGCTACGCTCACGGTCACCCATCAGCCATGCTCCGTTATTCTCATCAAGGTACTCCCCGATATAGGGGCGTCCACGGTGGTGCTGCGACTCTACATATCGTTCCATCTGGCGGAAGAATACATCAGTGGGAATGGGTAAGTCTTCTGCTGTCTGGTTAATTCTGTTCGCCAGTGCTGTCAGCGTCTGTGAGGTTGCAAATGGCCAGATGGCACCATCCCATTCACACTTCCCCACTCCATGACTGCGGAACTGCGGATGACGACGCTCTGCTGTCGTTAGTCCATAGGGAGCAGAGAATCCCTGTTCGTCTGTCAACTGCTTCCATGCCACATCATATTGGGAAGATGACGGCAGGTTGAAATACCAAGGGATATAGCCTATCGCCTCGCGTACTGCAGAAGATGTGTCACCACGTAGTGTCTCAAAGAACTG
>JAEEHW010000040.1 GCA_016281055.1 Prevotella sp. | reverse complement strand
TGAGGCTCGCAAACAGTGCATTCCGTATATCATTACTCCTCGTGGCATGCTTGAGCCTTGGAGCCTTTCACAAAAGAAATGGAAAAAGAAACTGGCTTGGTGGCTGTACCAGCGTAATGATGTGCAGAAGTCTGCCTGTGTCTTCACAACGGCTAAGATGGAGGCTGATCATGTGGGTGAACTCGGTATCACGACCTGTAAGGCAATTATACCAAATGGCATAGAGACTGACGGCTATCCTTGCAAATCGTCTGTTGGGCATGTAAAGAAGCAAGTGCTGTTTCTTAGTCGCATACATGTAAAGAAGGGCATAGAACTGCTTTTTGAGGCTTGGAAACGCATTCATACTGATTATCAGGATTGGCAGTTGCTTGTTATTGGAAATGGCGAGACTGAATATATTCATAGTTTGGAGAATAGGGTGGAGAGTTTAGGGTTGAAGGATAGTATCAAGACTCTTCCACCTGTATTTGGAGAGGCTAAGATAAAGGTTTATCAGGAGTCGGCTCTTTTCTGTCTGCCTTCATTTAGCGAGAATTTCGGAATGGTTATTGCTGAGGCTATGTCGTGTGGAACGCCTGTTATAACCACGACGAACTGTCCTTGGGAAATTCTTAACGAAACCAACACAGGTTGGTGTATTGACCTTAGTGTGGATAATCTGGAACATGCGCTTCGTGAGGCCATGTGGATGGATGCTAATGCACTCTATGATATGGGCCAGAAGGCAAGCAAACTCATTTTTGATAACTTCGACTACCGAAGCATAACTCGTAAGACTCTGCGATTATATGAGTGGCTGTTGAATGGCGGAGAGAAACCGGAATTTGTTTATTAGTGAAGAAAGGTAAGTATTATGATATTGGAGAAGGAAATAGTTCAGGAAAAGAAGGGTAATGTAAAAAGAATTCAGGAGATAGACATGGCTAAAGGAATATTAATCCTTGTGATGGTGACTTTTCATCTTGGATTATTTAATACAAAATATCCCCATGCATGTCAAATATTATATGCTGCCATCTTGCCTGGCTTTACATTGATTAGTGGTTACTTGTTTTCTGTGGGTAAAGAGCCTAAAAAGTTTTTAAAGAGTATACGTGGTATTGTCGTGCCATATATCGTCTTTGAACTCGTATATCTGTTGGGAATAGGCATGCTTGGAAAATACATTGGAGCCACCAACACCTTTGATGGTGGAGTGCTAGCTCTTTTGAGCAAAATTGCATTTTCACCTATTGGCACTTACTGGTATTTGCATACTATGGCAATCTGCTTGACGGTCTATTATTTAGTTAATCGTTATATAATGAAAGGATTATCGGGCATTCTGATTTCATCATTCATCTTATATGCCTTGTCTATAGGAATAACAGGTCTTAGATGGGGAGACGTAATCTATGTTATAATAGGTTTTTTATTTAGAAATGCCAATGTTGTAATTAACGAGAAATTAAAGTCGCCTATATCAATATTATGTTTCGCCTTGATAGTTATATTTTCCGATAACATTTCAAGGGTTTCTATTTCATGCATTGGACTTTGTCTTGCATTTTTTGGCTTTGTATTTGACTTGAAAGACAGAATACCGGAGCGTATAATCAATTTCATTTCATATATAGGCAGGAATTCTCTTGCTCTTGTACTATTCTCTCCGTTGTTTACAGTTACAACCAAAATTCTCGCTCCGCTCTTTGCCTTTGATGACTCTGGTGTTCTGGGAACGATATCCTGTTTGTCGTTGATTGCTGCACTATGCCTGTTTTGTGCAATGTTGTTTGACAGGCTGTCGCTATCTCGCATTATTGTAGGAAAGAATATATACTCGAAGCTGTAAGCCAATGCAAAGGACTAAATACAAAATTAAATTTATATATGACTGAGACAATAATCGATTTGTCAAAATATGAGAACCATCTGGGACGTAAGCATCAGCTGATTCGTTTTTTGTGGAGCATCACTTGGGCTTTGTTCGCAAGTTGGCTGCCCAGAAGTGTTGGTAAGGGCTGGAAGAACTTCCTTCTTCGTCTCTTTGGGGCAAGGATTGCTAAGACGGCTCATGTATATAGTTCTGCAAAGGTATATTATCCCGCTAATCTTATAATGGGCGAGTATTCGTGTCTTGCGAGTGATGTAGATTGCTATAATGTCGCTCCTGTCACAATCGGTGATAATACTACTGTTTCCCAGGGAACTTATCTTTGTGCTGCCAGCCATGATGTTACAAATTCGCTAATTCCGCTTATAACTGCTCCTATCGTCATCGAGGATCAGGTATGGATAGGTGCTAAGGCATATATCGGCATGGGAGTCACTATCGGTCAAGGAGCCGTTGTTGGTGCTACCGCCAGCGTATATAAGGATGTAGAGCCGTGGATTATTGTTGGTGGCAACCCTGCTAAATTCATTAAGAAAAGAATACTTAAAGAACATGCTTGACATTACCACTATAATCCTCACTTATAATGAGGAACTGCATATAAAGCGTTGTCTGGATATTATAAGTCCAGTTGCCAAGGATGTCTTTGTGATAGATTGTTTCTCCAAGGACAGGACGGTGGAGATAGCACAGTCCTATGCCAATGTCCATGTCCTTCAGCATGAGTGGCCTGTAACAAAGTATGCGGGGCAGTTTAATTGGGCATTAGAGAATGTTCCTATCACAACGAAATGGGTGATGAGACTGGATGCAGACGAGTATCCTTTGCCTGATTTGATAGAAGAGATGCAAGCAAAAATACCTTCGATTGGTGATGATATTACAGGAATTGTACTAAAGAGAAGGCATATCTTCATGGGTAAATGGGTGAAGAGAGGTATCTATCCTATTAAGCTTATCAGAATCTTTCGCTATGGAAAGGCAATGTGTGAACAAAGATTTATGGATGAGCATATCCAGTTGCTTGAAGGACAGTATGTGGAGTTTGAGCATGATTTCTGTGATCATTCGCTCATAAGTATCTCGGAATATTGCAAGAAACATATCAATTATGCTCATCGTGAGGCTGCTGAGATATTGAATGAGAAGTATAAGCTCATAGAAAGTAGGGCAGAAAATGTCACACATCTTGGAAAACAGGCAGAAAGAAAGCATAAGACAAAGAGCAAATATAATAGGTCGCCACTCTTCTGGCGCTCGTTTGCATACTTCATCTATCGCTATTTCCTACGAGGTGGATTTCTTGACGGCAAGGAGGGGTTCCTGTTCGCTTTTATTCAAGGGTGGTGGTATCGTACACTTGTTGATATCAAGATTCTTGAGGTAAGGAGATGGTTGAAAGACAATCATCTGGATGCTGATTCCCATGAAGGCAGACAGGCATTGAAGAAGTATGTCAAGGATAATTGGGGGATTACTACGAATTAGACACGATTACTGTGATTTGAAATTATTTGCAAGGTGAAGATATCTATTATTACAGCGTCATTTAACAGTGGCTCAACTATTCGTAATACTATCGAAAGTGTAATGAGGCAGACGCATCAGGACTGGGAACTGATAATCAAGGATGGTGGGTCGAAGGATGCAACGTTGGACGTATGTCGGGAGTTGGAAACAAGGGCTGCCGGCAGAATGAAAATATTGTCGAATCCTGACAAGGGTATCTACGATGCGATGAATCATGGCATCGAAGTTGCGACAGGTGATGTGATAGGTTTGCTGAACTCAGATGACTTCTATACGAGCGGGGATGTGCTGGCGGCTATCTCGGAGGTTTTTGAGAAGGATGATAAACTGGATGCAGTTTATGGAGATATTCACTATGTACATGATGGGGCTTTGGATAAGTGCGTTAGGTATTACTCTTCGGCAGACTTTAAGCGGGAGAGCATGATGCATGGTTGGATGCCTGCGCATCCAAGCTTTTATTGTAGGAGGGAAGTGTATCAGAAATATGGAATGTTTGATACGAGCTTTAAGGTGGCGGCTGATTTTGAACAGTTGCTAAGATTGATTTATATCCATAATATCAAGACACAGTACATCCCGAAGGACTTTGTGACGATGCGTATAGGAGGTGCCTCGACAGGTGGAATTAAGAGCAGGGTGACAATTATGAGGGAACATCTGAGAGGGTTCAAGAAGAACGGGATAAAGAATAATTTCTTTCGTTTGTCTTCACGCTACTTTGGTAAAATACAAGAATACGACGGTCCAACGAGGATTTTCCGTGGTTGGGTATAGAATACCCCCAACCACTCTTTCTTAAAAATTCTATTGCATGCGGACAAAAGTTATGTTATTTTGAAGAAAAAATGTTTATTTTTCCGAAAAAAGTTGTAACTTTGCATCTGGAACCAAATTCATTTTTTTAACCTAAAGAATATGAATACAAACATTATTGAAGGATTATCTGCGTCTGCAACCTTATGGTCAGGTTGCGTGAGGCGCACGGCAATGGCGCTGCTCGTTATGCTGCTGGCTGTGACTGCGGCAACGGTGCGGGCAGAACAGAATGATAACTGGGAATACTTCATAAACGGAGACCAATGTATTATTAACGGATATGTAGGCGATACTACAGTAGGGGCTTTGGTGATTCCAAGCATTATTGATGGAGCCACAGTAGTGGGTTTCGGTTATGATTTAAGGAAATTATCAAATCTTGAGATTTTGGTTTTTGAAGCAGGTATTGCCATTACCGATATGCCTACGGTAAGCGGATGTAAGAATTTGAGACATATAAACAGTCCTGGTGCCGATGACTGTCTGCCGGCTTCTATTACTAAAGTCCCTGATTATGCATTTACTGGGACGAATATATATAAACTTACAATGCCTGGTGTAACGACAGTTGGCAGCCATGCATTTGAGGGGTGCAATGCTCTTGATACCGTAACCTTTAATAAGCCTGCAACAATAGGATATGAGGCTTTTGCGAAGATATACGATGAAACCAGAAAGTGTGTGATTACCTATCCAGGTTCTGTGTCCGCATGGGAATATACGAGATATCACCACTCTCCAAATCTTGTCATAAACTGCTCTGACGGTTCTCTCGGTTGGTGTGGCGACGAATGGGTTGAGTCAGAGCATACAAACATGATTTACAATGACGACTGCCTTTACTGGGTGCTGAAAGACGGAAACCTGACTATCGACTGCGTGCCTCGCGACAATTTCTGGGACAACTATAAGGAAAAACAGATTATCAAAACTAAAAACTGGAAAAGTAAAAATGTTAAAACGCTTACCTTGGACCATGTCTATAAAATTCAAGATCGTGAATTTCAAAGATATGGTTCGCTTCAGACTGTGAACATTAATTCCACGCTGACAGAGATAGGTGTCAGGGCTTTTCTAACGTGTTACAATATAAAAGACCTTTACTTTGATGGAACCAAGGAACAGTGGGATGCATTACCAAAGGGGGATGAATGGAAGAAAGGCGTGCCTGCTAATTATTGCGAGCACTGGCGCAGCACATCCACTGTATCCTTCAATGCTAATGGTCATGGCACGGCACCAGAGTCGCAGACTATACAATGGAGCAATGGCAGGGTGGCGGAGCCTGATGCTCCTACAGAGAACGGATTTGCGTTTAAAGGTTGGTATAAAGATGCGGGTTGTACTGAACTATGGGATTTCAGTACCGATGTTGTAAATGGTGATACCACACTTTATGCAAGATGGGAATTAGAACTTTATGATGATGCCGTTAATAGCGCTGATATAACTGCATGTGACCATTCGCTGCTTGACGTACAGCTTACGGATCGCACGTTATATATAGACGACAAATGGAATACGCTGTGCCTACCATTCTCTCTTACCAGTCTTAGTGGTACACCGCTTGATGGGTTCACAGTGAAGGAACTGGATCTTGATACGGAATACAACGGACATAAGACAGGCGTCAGTGGCAGCACACTCTACTTGAACTTCAAGGACGCAACAGCCATAGAGGCGGGGAAGCCATATATAGTGAAAAAGGCTTCAGCTGGCTTGGCAAACATTGAAAATCCCGTTTTCGACCGTGTGACCATAGACGGCACTGCCCCGACTGCCGTAACCAGCGAGGACGGCAAGGTGTCGTTCGTTGGCAATTACGACCCGGTGACACTTGCGGCAAGCAACCGGTCGGTGCTTTACTTTGGCTCTGCCAACAAACTGTTCTGGCCTGACGAGGACGTACAGTTGAATGCCTTCCGCGCACACTTCACCCTGAACGGTACGCAGGTGGCTGAAGATGCCGCTGGTGCCAAGGGTATAACAAACATGGTAATCGGCTTCGGCGATGAGGACGAGGTGGTCACAGGAATAAATGAGGCGGCAGCTGATTCTTCACTCTTCACGCCTCACTCTTCACTTTCAGGATGGCATACCGTCAGCGGCATCCGCCTCAGCGGCAAACCGTCGCAGAAAGGTATGTATATACATAATGGTAAAACAGTAGTAGTAGAATAAGCCTCACCCCCCGCCCTCCCCTGTAGGGAGGGAGCCGCTACGCAACGTGTTCCCGAATGGTCCCCTCCCTACCGGGGAGGGTGAGGGTAGGGCTTGTCCCCCTCTCTACTGGGGAGGGCAGGGGTAGGGCTTAAAATAAAGTAAACAATGAAAAAAGAATATAAGTATCCATCAATAGAGGTATTAGAGATGGGCAGTATGGCACAGCTGATGGCTGGCAGCATCACCGAAGCAGAAAGCGATGCCGGCATCGACCCAGTAGTTGACGGTGGTCACGAGCAACCCCGCGCCAAGGAAACCGGCGGCTGGGATGACAGCATGTTCTGGTGATAGACCAACAATGACATATAGGCGATTTCGCAGAACCAAAGATAACGGAAAAAGGTTGGACTCCACAAAATAAGGAGTCCAACCTTTTTCGTTTACATGCTTGGGAACTACTCAACTTTGCTTTGTGCTTTGCACAGTGACCGTTGGTTTATAAGCTTTGATTGGTAGTAAAAAGGAGAGTTAAAGGAAAATGTATTGGACTAAGAAATAGGAAGAAGTAATGTCCCCTAACTTCCCTTAACTCCTCCTAACTCCCCTTGACTCCCTAAAGTTGAACAAGTTGAGAACTTGTTCGACTTGAAAAAACTAAAGGAGTAAGAAAGAATCAGAAGAGCGTTTTGACATACGGGAGTGACATGCGAGTGACATAATGTCACGGTTGACACCGTTTTGCATGCGAGGAAAACGGGTGGCACGGTCGTTGCAAAATACTATGGCGAGAGGCGAGAGCAAATCTCAAACGAATAATAACAAATAAAAATAAAGAAAGGAAAATTAAAATGGGAAAGATTATTGGTATCGACCTTGGTACAACCAACTCATGTGTTGCCGTTTTTGAGGGCAACGAACCAGTGGTAATCGCTAACTCTGAGGGTAAGCGCACCACACCATCAGTAGTGGGCTTCGTGAAAGACGGAGAGCGTAAGGTGGGTGACCCTGCAAAGCGTCAGGCCATCACAAACCCAAAGAACACAGTGTTCTCAATCAAGCGCTTCATGGGTGAGACATACGACCAGTCTGCAAAGGAGGCTACACGCGTACCTTATACAGTAGTAAACGAAAACGGCTACCCACGCGTTGACATCGACGGACGCAAATATACTCCACAGGAGATTTCTGCCATGGTGCTGCAGAAGATGAAGAAGACCGCCGAGGACTACCTCGGACAGGAGGTGACAGACGCTGTCATCACCGTACCGGCTTACTTCTCTGACTCACAGCGTCAGGCTACTAAGGAGGCTGGACAGATTGCTGGACTCAACGTACAGCGTATTGTCAACGAGCCTACAGCAGCTGCCTTGGCTTACGGCGTGGACAAGGCCAACAAGGACATGAAGATAGCTGTGTTCGACCTCGGTGGCGGTACATTCGATATCTCAATCCTGGAGTTCGGTGGCGGCGTGTTCGAGGTACTGTCAACAAACGGTGACACACACCTCGGCGGTGACGACTTCGACCAGGTTATCATCGACTGGCTGGCTAACGGCTTCAAGGCTGACGAGGGTATCGACCTTACAAAGGACCCAATGGCTATGCAGCGTCTGAAGGAGGCTGCCGAAAAGGCAAAGATTGAGCTCTCAAGCTCTACATCTACTGAAATCAACCTGCCTTACATCTCAGCTGAAGGCGGCGTGCCAAAGCACCTCGTAAAGACTCTGACACGTGCACAGTTTGAGCAGTTGGCACACGACCTGATACAGGCTTGTCTCGTACCATGCCAGAACGCTATGCGCGACGCAGGTCTCTCTAACAACGAGATTGACGAGGTTATCCTCGTAGGTGGTTCAAGCCGTATCCCTGCCGTACAGACACTCGTGAAGAACTACTTCGGCAAGGAGCCTTCAAAGGGCGTTAACCCTGACGAGGTGGTAGCCGTAGGTGCTTCAATACAGGGTGCCATCCTCAACAAGGAGTCAGGCGTAGGCGACATCGTACTGCTCGACGTGACACCTCTTACACTGGGTATCGAGACTATGGGTGGCGTAATGACAAAGCTCATCGATGCAAACTCAACCATACCTTGCAAGAAGTCTGAGGTATTCTCAACAGCCGTTGACAACCAGACAGCCGTAACAGTACACGTACTGCAGGGTGAGCGCCCAATGGCAGCACAGAACAAGTCTATCGGTCAGTTCAACCTTGAGGGCATTGCACCAGCACGTCGCGGTGTGCCACAGATTGAGGTGACATTCGACATCGACGCCAACGGTATCCTCAACGTATCAGCCAAGGATAAGGCTACAGGCAAGGAGCAGCAGATCCGCATCGAGGCATCAAGCGGCCTGTCAGAGGAAGAGATCAACCGTATGAAGGCAGAGGCAGAGGCCAACGCTGAGAACGATAAGAAGGAGCGTGAAAAGATTGACAAGCTGAACCAGGCAGACTCAATGATATTCACCACAGAGAACATGCTCAAGGAGCAGGGTGACAAGCTCCCAGCCGACGTGAAGAGCGAGATGGAGGCAGCCCTTCAGAAGTTGAAGGATGCCCACAAGGCACAAGACCTTGCAGCCATCGACGCAGCCATCGCAGAGG
>JAEEHW010000039.1 GCA_016281055.1 Prevotella sp. | reverse complement strand
GCGACTTCGCATCAGGTTTCTTCAGTGCCATACCGTTGATGAAGTTATAGTCATAGACTATCTCGCACTGAAATTCCTTGATGGCTTTCAGCAGAGGCTCCCTGCCTGTTTCCTTGTCATACATTACCAGAAACACGTCAGACGAATGTTCCTGCTCTATTCGATGCGCTTGCAAGAGGGAAGACGATTCCACCGCCTGTCTTGTCCTGCATGATACAAGCAGGACAGCAAGCGTTATCAATATGATATGTGCCAGTCTTTTATACATGGTATCAGTATCTGTGCTCTATGTTACATTATCTCCTCCAGCGCCCCCGTCTCAGAGTCAATGATAAAGCCACGTACCACTATATCCTTTGGAACCAGCGGATGGGTCTTTATTGTCTCCACAGTCTTTCTCACTGAGGTAGGAGTATCCCTGAAGCCCTCCAGCCAATGATGCAGGTCTATGCCGCACTTCTGAATGGTTTCAAGTGTTTCGTCAGTCACACCCCTGGCTATCATCTCGTGATGGAAGTGGTCATAGCTCATGTGGCAAGCTCCGCAATGCGAGTGAGCCACCACCATTATCTCTTTCACACCCAGTTCATATATCGCCACTATCAGGCTGCGCATGGCTGAGTCGAAGGCAGAGATAACCAGTCCACCGGCGTTCTTGATAATCTTCGCGTCGCCGTTCTTCAGTCCGAGCGCAGCAGGCAACAGCTCTGTCAGTCGTGTATCCATACATGACAATACCGCCAGTTTCTTGTCGGGGTATTTGTCCGTTATGTACTTCTCGTAGCCTTTCTGTTCTACGAAAGTCTTGTTATAGTCAACAATCTGGTCTATCATAGCTTAGGGTTTTATTTGTCTGTTTTGTCATATTTCTCCAGCATCCTTTCAGCCAGAGGCACGTACCACTTGTGCACCTCCTCTGCCGTTGGCGTGTGTGCTCCGGGGAAATGGAACGAATGCGAATAGTATTCCAGGAAGAGAGGTTCAAAGTGCGCCAGCGTGTCCTGCTCGCCAAACAGTCCCCATACGCGGTCTTTGTTATCAGGTGATGTATGGTCAAACTGCATAGCCTCAACCTCAGCAAACTCACTTATCAAAGCCTCATCGATGACGAACTTCTGGTTGCCATCCCTTCGTGGTGCCTTATATTCATGCTCGCCGATGCGCTGTCTAAGAAACTCCGTCATCCTGAAATGAGGGTTGCCCAACAAGGCAGGAACGCCGGCTATGGGAGCCAGCATCTGCGCATAGAACGCTCCGCAGCTGTTGCCCACCACAAGGTCGGGAGTTGCGCCGTCTATCACGCCTTGTATAAAACTCATCGCCACCATCGGGTGCAGCGGCAAGTCTGGCGAAATGACCTCTGCACGCCCCTTGAAGGCATCTCGTAGCGCCAGCGCCAGCACACACTGTCCGCTTGCAAAGAATCCATGAAGGAATAATATCTTTTTCATCTTGTTTCCCGTTTTATTCATCCTTTGTTAACATATAAACTGCCAGCGTGGGCACAAGAACCCACAACCACAACGTGGCCTCAAGCAACACATACGAGCCGAAGACCTCAAGCAACGTCTGGAAATCCAAAACCACGTCAATCAGTACAAATGATAAGGCGAGCCAACAGATGAAGAAAAATGCCGAGTACTTTATTTTGCGTTTTTTCAGTTTCATAATCTGGTATGTAATTAGTCAAACGTTTTCAAATTTCAATTGATATTAAGGTATCGTACCCGCAAAGTTACAATTTTTCTTTATTCTGCAAAAAGATTATTGAAAGAAAATATCGATTTTTGTCACTTTTTTTAGTTTCAGCACATGATTTACACCTGTAATTCATTTCTTCAAGACACGATGCAAGACTCCTGCCTCCCCACTCCATTCCCATACGTTTGACTGCCACTAGTTTTCTTGTGTGCGTACACACATATTTTTTTGAAAAAAACTATCCAAAATATTTGTAGTATTCCAAAATTATTTTGTAACTTTGTAGCAGTTCTCATACCGAAAATCACCCGAAAAACAAGCATTATTATTTAACCTCTATCACCTTTACATTCAAAATATGGCAACCTGGACTAAAATAGAAAAAAACACAGAAGATGGCAAAGTCGTTCCCATGCAGGCTCCATTGATTGTTTCTGCAAGCAGAAGTACCGATATTCCTGCTTTTTATGCTGATTGGTTCTTCCATCGATTGCAAAAAGGATATTCTGCATGGACGAATCCTTTTAACGGCGTGAAATCTTATGTTTCGTACGAAAATACACGCTTCATCGTATTCTGGTCGAAGAACCCACGTCCCCTGTTGTCATACCTTCATATCCTCAAAGAAAAAAATATTAAATGTTATATTCAATATACACTTAATGATTATGAACAAGAGAAACTCGAAAAAGTTCCTTCTCTTGCTACACGTATAGAAACATTTAAGTTGCTCGTTGAACGACTTGGAAAGGGCACAGTAATCTGGCGATTCGACCCAATGATACTGACAGATGACATATCTGTGGATGATTTGCTTCGGAAAGTACAGTATATCGGCGACCAACTGAAAGATTTTACTGAGAAGTTGGTATTCAGTTATGCAGATATAGCTATGTATCGAAAAGTAGAGAACAATCTTAAAGCCAACGGCATACCATACCATGAGTGGGAAATCGAGCAAATGGAAGAGTTTGCCGACAAATTGTCTACCATGAATCGTGAACGAGGCTGGAACTTCCAGCTGGCCACATGTGGTGAAAACATAGACATTTCGAAATATGGTATCCAGCACAACCGCTGTATAGATGGCGACCTCATTACCCGCCTTGCATGGGAAGACAAGGAGTTGATGGAATTCATGAAGGTTAAGATTGAGGATGTTCCTGCACCGACACTGTTTGGCGAGTTAGAGTTACCAGAAGGAACTATCCTCCTGCCTCACAACCATTACTTTATCAGTAAACACAAGAAAGACCAAGGGCAGCGACCATTCTGTGAGTGTATGGCATCAAAAGACATCGGTGAGTATAACACCTGTCCACATTTATGTGAATATTGTTATGCTAATACAACAAAGCGACTTGCTTTACAAAATTGGAAGCAGCACCAAGAAAATAAATTGTCGGAAACTATAACTGGGAAATAATATGGCACTAAATATTTTTAAAATTATTACTATAACGTTTAATGTTATGTTCAGATACATAAATGAGCAGACGAAAGACTAGTTGAAAATAGCAGTTGGCATTACAGAATTGAAACGTCATAAAGAGAATAGATTTTTAGAAACAATTACAGGGAAATAGACTATGCCAAACTTCATAAATATATTCAGACAAAGAGGCCAAATCTCATTCACCGGAATGAGAAATGTAGCCATGTCCCTACTTCCTACTGACAAAATGAAGCTGGATAAGCTATATAATGACCTTAAACGTGGAACGGGTATATTAGACGATGATGATCATCTGAACATGTATCTGCGTAGTTTTGGTAAGATGCACAAGGCCAAACTTGATGCTGCATTCAATTGCATACAGAATCCATTGGATCTTTTTGGCTCACCTGTAGAAATCTATGATTGGGGCTGCGGACAGGGTACTGCCACAGTCTGTTTGCTTGATTTTCTGAAAGCCAATAGAATTGCAGCAGACATACGTTCAATCAATTTAATGGAACCATCTGCTGCAGCTGTTGACAGAGCGTCAAAAGTCATTTCCTGTTATGGTAATTATACGGTCAACACTGTCGTTAAAGAGTTTGACCCTCTGAATACAGAGGATATTACACCATCGGCATTCCTAAAGATTCATCTCTTTAGTAACATCCTTGACGTTGACTCTTTTGACCTGGCAAAGTTCATTCACTTCTTCCAGCAATCATTTACTGGCGATAACTATTTTATTTGCGTAGGGCCGTATTACAGCAACAATAAACGAGTTGATGAGTTTATTGCCGCAACAGATCCTGACACGATGTTTGTTGTTGTCAATAAGGACAGAGGGGCATGGCAAAATGACTGGACAATCTCTCTTCGAGTATTCTTCAAAAACTTCCAGCGTATTGAAACGGTTGAAGACATCAGAAAGCGTATCGAGGAGTCTCACAAGAAACAGCAATTCTTTGCTGGTTACATTCTGGATGCCGTTGAGGAAGAATATAAGAACACGGATATTGAGAGCGAAACGGAGGGATTGTATCATTCATTGTCGTCTTTCGATGTTAAATCAAATATCCCATTAGACAATAATACTGATTGCGATTCTAAACTTGCTGTTCTTGCAAACATCATATCTAGAGGCTTGCCCACGAAGGCTCCTATTTCCATTGAGGAACTGTTTTCTAAGCATTTCAATATCTCAAAAAGAATAGAAGAAGGTGCCAGTATCAGGTTCTCTTCAAATCATGTTATATCTAAAGATGAAATCAACGAAGCTTTACATGTCATTGACCCGAGGTTTGACATAGTATCTTACAATGGCGACATGTTGGAAAGCAGTTTCGAGAAAGCTTTTATCGAGCGATATCTTAAAGGCTCAGGAAGCGAATATCTCATACAGATATTGGAACCGCAGCGTCCGCTTTCCTCTATTGTCAATATACCAGATAGAAAGTTCAGTAAGGAACAGCGCGTTGATTTTGCTTTGGAAATTCCCTACGGGGATTCGAGAACAGGTTTTATTTTGGAATTAGATGGTAAACAGTATCATTCCAATATATTCCAAAGGCTCAGAGATGAGCGCAGAGACAGGATGTCCCTCAATGGTGGTTGGGATACTT
>JAEEHW010000038.1 GCA_016281055.1 Prevotella sp. | reverse complement strand
TACTCATATATGCCCACTGCGGCATGGAACGCGTAGGCGTGAAGAGTCCGCTGAGCAACATTATGCAGACTACGAAGAACCACATGACGAAGATGGCTTGCTGCATGGTGTTGCTGTAATTGCTGATAATAAGTCCTAATGACGAGAAGAACAATGCCAGCAGCATTGCCAACAGATAGACAAGCCATACGGACCCTACAGGAGTAATGCCATATACAAGCCATGCAAGGATAAGACATACCGTCACTATAAACAGTGCTATTATCCAGTAAGGAATGAGTTTGGAAAGTATGAATGCCCACTTCGACACTGGCGTCACGTTTATCTGCTCTATGGTGCCGGTCTCTTTCTCTCCTACAATGTTGAGCGTGGGCAGGAAGCCCGTCATCAGCATCATCACGATGGCAAGCAATGCCGGAATCATATACAATTTGTAGTTCTGCCCTTTGTTGTAGAGATTAAGCACACCTACGACGTTGTCGTTCCTTAAATCCTTCGTCGCTATCTGCGATAGATAGGCGCTTCCCATCGATCCCTTGGTACCGTTGACGGCATTGGCGGCAATAAGGTATTTACCGTCGCGTATCTCCAGTATTATGTCGGCCTTGCCATGCTCTATATCCTTCATGGCAGCCTGGTATGTAGGCTGCATGGCATTGAATATAAAGTAATTGCTGGCTTCTATGTCGTGAACCAAGCGCTGCGACTGGGTAGTGCGGTCTATGTCAACCACATCCACGCGGATGTTCTTCACCTCCATCTGCATAACCCACGGCATGACGCACATTATCATGATGGGGAACATAATGATCAGTTTCGGCAGAAACGTATTGCGACGTATCTGCAGAATCTCTTTCTGTATCAGGTATCTCAGTGTCATAAGCCGTTATTCTAATCGGGTGTTGAACATTTTTAACGATACCGTCAGCACTACGACGGTCATCACGCTCAGTATCGTGACCTCTTTCATCACTTCATTGATGCCCAAGCCCATAATCATCAGCTTGCGCATGGCCTCTATGTAATAGCGTGGCGGCACAATGGCTGCTATCCATTGCAGTATCTGGGGCATTGACTCAATGGGAAACATCATGCCTGAAAGCATTATGACGGGCATCAGCAGCACCATGGCTGACATGAGCAGTGCCACAAGCTGTGTCTGTGCGATGTTGGAGATAAGCAGTCCGAGCGACAATGCCAGCAATATATATATTGTTGACACAAACAGTATCCATAATATAGAGCCTTGTAACGGCACACCGAGCACAAACCTTGCCATCAGCAGTATTGTTATCAGTATGCAGAAGGCCAGCACCATGTAAGGCACTGCCTTGGCTATGATGACCATCAAAGGTTTTACGGGTGATACGAGTAATACCTCCATCGTGCCTTTCTCCTTCTCTCTTACTATTGATATTGACGTCATCATGGCGCATATAAGCATCAGCAGCATACCCATGATGGCTGGCACGAAGTTGTATGCCGACTTCATCTGAGGGTTATAAAGCATTCGCATGTTTACAAGCGATGACTGCGGATTGAGTATAACCTGCTGTGCATAGTTAGTCCACTGCTGTGCCATGTTTGGGTCAGAGCCATCTACGATAAACTGCACCCCGCCTTTCTTGCTGGCAAAACCATTGGCAAACACCACTGCCATGTCTGCCTTCTGACTGCGTATTATCCGCTCTGCCTCTTGCGGTGTGCGTGCCGTCTGCGTTATGGTGAAGTATTCTGACTGTGCCAATCGCTCTACAACTGCCTGTGTCTGGTTATCCATCTGCGAGGTAACCACGACGGTGCGCACGTCCCTCACGTCTGTGGTAATGGCAAAACCGAAGAGCATCATCATTACCACAGGCATACCAAACAGTATCAGCATCGTGCGCTTGTCACGCAGGATGTGCTTAGCTTCCTTTATTACAAATGATATAAACTGTTTCATTTCTCTAAACACTAAACTCTAAACGCTCAACTGTCACTACGTGTGGCTTGCCGTGCCAGGTAGGTAAACACATGGTCCATGTCGGGCTGGTTGTATTCCTTCTTCAGTTCATCAGGCGTACCTATTGCCTTTATCTTTCCGTCCACCATTATGCTTATACGGTCACAGTATTCAGCCTCATCCATGTAGTGGGTGGTAACGAACACCGTTATGCCACGTGCGGCAGCATCATAGATAAGTTCCCAGAACTGCCTTCGCGTTGCTGGGTCAACGCCGCCTGTCGGTTCATCAAGGAACACCACGCCGGGCTCGTGGAATATGGAAACGGAGAAGGCGAGTTTCTGCTTCCACCCTAACGGGAGCGACGACACGAGGTCGTCCTTATGGTCGTAGAACCGTAGGCGGTGCAACATCTCGTCGGTCTTCTCTCTTATCTCCTTGCTCTTCATGCCGTATATGCCGGCAAACAGCCGTATGTTCTCCGCCACGGTAAGGTCTTCATACAGCGAAAACCTCTGACTCATGTAACCTATGTTCTTCTTTATCTGCTCATACTCAGTGCGTATGTCGTAACCCACTACCCTACCCGTTCCGCTGGTAGGCTGGTTCAGTCCGGTGAGCATGTGCATCGCCGTTGTCTTGCCTGCACCGTTGGCACCGAGAAAACCGAATATCTCGCCGCGCTTCACCGTGAAACTGATATCGTCAACGGCATGGAAGTCACCAAACGCCTTAACAAGGTGCTCAACTTCGATGACGTTGGCAAGTTTTGAGTGATGAGTGATGAGTGATGAGTTGCCGTTTCCCTTCCTCTTTATCCCTGGCGGATTGAATATGTCGGCAAACTCCGTCAGTATGTTTTCAGGCGTATCAATGCCTCTTACCCTGCCTTTGTCAAGGAATGCCACGCGCTCACACTGCCTCACCTCGTCAAGGTATGGCGTGGATGCGACGATGGTGATGTCGCGTTCCTTCAGGGTGCCGAGCATCTCCCAGAACTCCTTACGGCTCACGGGGTCAACGCCGGTGGTGGGCTCGTCAAGGAACAGTATGCTGGGACTGTGTACCAAGGCACACGACAGCGCCAGCTTCTGCTTCATGCCGCC
>JAEEHW010000037.1 GCA_016281055.1 Prevotella sp. | reverse complement strand
TAGTGTTTTTTGCACATTTACCACATTTTATGCAATATTATTCGTTTATTTAAAAACTTTTTAGTAACTTTGTCTTGAATTTGTTTTTTTTCATTATGTCAAGAAAAAAGAAGAACTTCCCAATACTTGAAAATGTCACCATTACAGACGTCGCAGCTGAAGGCAAAAGCCTTGTGCGCATCAACGACCTCGTTGTCTTTGTGCCTTTCTGCGTGCCAGGTGATGTAGTAGATTTACAGATAAAGCGCAAGAAACATTCTTACGCCGAGGCTGAGGTTGTGCGTTTCGTGAAATACAGCGACAAGCGCACTGAGCCTATGTGTGAGCACTTCGGTGTCTGCGGTGGTTGCAAGTGGCAGAACCTGCCATACGAGGAGCAGCTGGCTTTCAAGCAGAAGCAGGTGCACGACCAGCTTACCAGAATAGGCAAGATAGAGTTGCCTGAGTTCATGCCTATCAAGGGCTCTGTAAAGACCAGCGAGTACCGCAACAAGCTCGACTTCGGTTGCGCCAACAAGCAGTGGCTCACACGCGAGCAGCTTCAGGCTGGTGTGCCTTTCGCCCCCGGAATAGGCTTCCACATCACTGGTGCCTTCGACAAGATTCTGCCTATCAGCAAATGCTGGCTCATGGACGACCTGCACAACCAGATGCGCAACAGCATATATGACTACGCAGTGCGCAACGGTCTGTCGTTCTTCGACCTCAGACAGCAGGTAGGACTCCTACGCGATATTATAATAAGGTGTAGCAATTCCGGCGAGTGGATGCTCATAGTGCAGTTCCATTATGACCGCACCTGCGAGGAATCTCTCCACCAGAGCGAGCAGCAAGCCGAGGGACTGCTGCAGTTCATTGCCGACAGCTTCCCACAGATTACCTCACTGATGTATCTTGACAACCAGAAGTGCAACGACACCATTGGCGATCAGGACATCAAGCTGTTCAAGGGCAACGACCATATCTTCCTGCTTATGGAGGACCTGAAATTCAAGGTCGGACCGAAGTCGTTCTACCAGACCAACACCGAGCAGGCCTACCACCTGTACTGCGTGGCAAGGGAGTTTGCTGGTCTCACCGGCAACGAACTCGTATATGACCTCTACACCGGCACCGGCACCATAGCCAACTTCGTGTCTAAGCAAGCGAAGAAAGTCATCGGCATAGAGTATGTGCCTGAGGCCATCGAGGATGCCAAGATCAACTCACAGATAAACAACATCGACAACACTCTGTTCTATGCCGGTGACATGAAGGACATCCTTACCGACGACTTCATCGCCGAGCACGGACGCCCCGACGTCATCATCACCGACCCGCCACGTGCCGGCATGCACCCCGACGTTATAAACGTGATACTCAACGCTCACCCTGAGCGCATCGTATATGTCAGCTGCAACCCCGCCACACAGGCACGCGACCTGCAGTTGCTCGACGCAAGCTATAAGGTCACCAAGGTGCAGCCGGTTGACATGTTTCCTCACACACCACACGTAGAGAACGTGGTGCTGCTCGAAAGAAAATAAGAATTCTTATACACCCTGTAATAGACAAGCCGTCTGAGAACAACATCGCTCTCGGACGGCTTGCTTTATTATCTGAAATAATCATCATTCTCAAGACGTCTCCATTACCTGGTGACCCTCCCTGAGGCTTACTCTTATTGTCCTCCACTAAGGAACATATTCACTATCTGGTTGGCATCCGCCATGGTGACATAACCATCTTCATTAACATCTGCAGCCGTCGTGTCAAAGCCATCCGGCTTATCCGTTGCAAGGAAATAGTTCACTACCATGTTTGCATCTGCCATGGTGACAGAACCGTCATGGTTTACATCACCTCTTATAGTCTGTGTGTTGGCGGAGGGGGGTTCTTCCTCATCATCACTGTGACCGCTGTTGCCGTTTTCCGTTGCGGGGTTGTCCTGACTGTCGTCACTGTAACCGCTGTTGCCCTCCGTCGTAGGGCTTTCCTGGTCTTTGTCACTGAAGTGACCGTCGGACTGAGCAAACGTTGCCGTGGATGTCAGAAGCAACAACCACAGCAGTGCTGTCTTTGTTCTTCTGACATTCATCATCTTATCATCACTTTTTTACGGTTAATAATATATGTTCCCTTCTTCAGACCTTTGAGACTGCCTGAAGTATTTTCTGCCTTGCGTATCAACGTTCCGTCAATGCTGTAGATATTGAGGTCGTTCTCAGCGTCAAGGTCTTCGTTTATCTCCCTGATTGCTGTCTCCTCATCTTCTACGAAACTGATGTTGAGTGTCTTGGCGGCATTGAAGTCAGCAAAGTCATCCTCGGTGCGGAAATAAGCACGGAACGGCTTGTCGCCAACCACCGAACTTGCGATAAGGTCACTGCCCGTGCTGTTCAGTATCCAACCGCTTGCGTCATCAGCTACGTTGTCATAATTGCCTACAAACATCTTGTCGTTGCGCTGCACCTCTGCCGTGGCATCAGACGCAAACTCTACGTTCTTACCAAGGAAGGTAATGGTCTGTCCCTGCAGGTGTCCGCTGCCCATAACTGTGCCTGGGAATGCAAGCAGGTAAGGAGTATTAGCCTTCATCGTACCATCGAGCGTAGATGAGAAGTACAGAGCCTTGCTTGATGCGCCAACAAACTGTCGCAGCCAGAAATCACCGTAAGCCCCGAGCAATATCGGTGATATATAACCGCTCTCGCTCGCCTTAAAGGCAGACGCCTCAAACGGCAGGCAGAGTGTTTCCCAACCGCCGAAACCATTTGCCCATACTGATGGAGTATATGTAAACTGCGCCTTGGTAGCGGTGAAGCTTATTGGACATTTGAAAATGTTATTCGACTGTAATACTATCCTATTTGCCGTGCATGTTTTCAGGTCTATAATATTGTCACCAGTAATTTCCTTATCCGAAAAGATGTAGTACAGGCAGTTGGGGTTCATGCCGTCTTTCATCATAGCTTCGGTGAGATTCTCATCAATTCCGTCATACATCGCTACGCTTGTTATGGTTTTCTTGTCCTTGCAAGCCATTACTTTCTCATATTCATCAACCGTCACTTTAGTGTAGAATTCCACATCAGCATTAACCCACGGATAAACTGTAGCCATATATTCTTTCTGCATTGTCTTGTATTCTAAGACACTCTCTTCTGGTACGAATATCATGTATGCAATTGGTTTAAAATATTTATCAACTGGCGGTGTCTTGCTTTTATATATGGCATATTTCAAGTAATTGCTAGAGAAAGCACCGTAAGGATTGATTGTTTCTGGAATAACTACATAGGTATTCCAGCCATAGAACGCATATTGGCTGATGCTGGTCATATCGTCTGGAATAACAAGTTCTGTTATCTCTGTATTCTCGTCGCTATAAAGATGGTGTGCATAGTACAGCGGATTAGCAGATTCATACCCAAAATCAATACTGCACCATTTCTTTATATCGAAATTCGGAACAATAACTTTTTCCAGGCCGCTGCAGTCATAGAACGCTCCATAGCCGATGCTGGTCACACTGTTGGGGATTGTCACTGAGGTCAGGTCGCTGCAACCTGAGAACGCATAAGAGCCGATGCGGGGCACATCTTCAGGAATGACAAGTTTCGTTATCTCCGTATTTTCATCACTATACAGATGATGTGCATAGTATAGCGGATTGGTATAATAATAACCGCCAAACTCAATACTACACCAATTCTTTATATTTTGAACAATAACCTTTTTCAGGCCGCTGCAGTTATAGAACGCAGATTTGCCAATGCTGGTCACGCTGTTGGGGATAGTCACTGAGGTCAGGCCGCTGCAGTTATAGAACGCAGATTCGCCAATGCTGGTCACGCTGTTTGGGATGGTCACTGATTCTAAGTTGCTCATTCCATAACACATGTATGATGGAATACTTGTCACATCATCACCTATAATAAATTCCGTTATCTGAGTCCATATATCGTAAAATGAACTTGACGACGCTGAACAGTTCTTTGCATTCCATGTTATTGATGTCAGTCCGCTGCAGCCTTCGTATTTGCAACTTGTTGTGTACCAATTTGTTTTGATTAAAACGGTAGAAAAGTGATTATGTGGATTTAATGGAGGATGAAAAAGACGAAGATTTAACGTTTTTAACTTTCTTACACCTCAAAATCGATGAAAATGTGCAG
>JAEEHW010000036.1 GCA_016281055.1 Prevotella sp. | reverse complement strand
GGTGAACGTACCGCTTGAAAGCGTGATATATCCCTCACTGCTTGGCATTGTGCGGTTTTTCATCAGCTTCAGCGTAGCATTGTCTTCAGCTGTGCACTCCTGTGCTGCCGTGAAGGCGCTGTTGAAGTCATAGTAGTTGATTTCCTCGCCGCCCTTTGTCAGCACTGCCTTGACTGATGCCTGCTTTACAACCAAGGTATCTGCAGTATTGCTCATTGTGAGATTTCCGCTGGTGACATCATTCAGTTCCTCGCCTGTGCTCAGGTTATAGTATGAATAGCCTGGGGCGAGTAACGAGTTGCCAGAGGCGCAAACCCTGTTTGTACTGTACGAAATGTACTTGCCGCCCTTGAGTGACACTGTTGGGGATGATGAATCAACATACAATGCCGGTGCCGAGTTGCGTGCAATGAAATTACCGCCAAGAACAGTGAGCGAGCCACCTACAATGTACACTGCATACGAGCTACTGTTAATCAGCGCACCCTTCTGGCCTTCGCTGCTGTCGGTGATGGTCAGGTTGGCACCGTTTACAAATAATGTATAAGAGTTATTGTTTCTGATGGTGTCACCGTTGAGGTCCAGTGTAAACGTACCGCCTGAAAGCGTGATGTATGCATTATAACCATTCGGTATGGTATAGTTGTCCATCAGCTTCAGCGTTGCATTGTCTTCAGCCGTGCACTGCTGCGCTGCCGTAAAGGCGGTGTTGAAGCTATAGTAGTTAGTGTCCTCGCCGTTCCTCGTCAGCACAGCCTTGAGTGGTGCCTGTTTCACGATAACGGTATCGCCAGACTGTGCCACGTATATCGGCTGAGTGGTGTAATCTGTCAGTTCCTCACCTGTGCGCATGTTGTAATATGCATAGCCCGGAGCCAAAGCAGACTTGCCAGGAGTATAGAAACGGCTGGTGTTACCATTTCTTACAAAATATTTACCTCCACTTATCGAAAGCGATGTACAGCTTGATGATGTTTGCACTGCATAGCCACCACCACCACCGCCAACAAACGTACCTGCATTGATGGCAAGAGAGCCTGAAGCAGCGTTAATGGCAAAGCTTCCACCGTTAATTACTGCACCCTTCTTGCCCTCGCTGCTGTCGGTAATTGTGAGGTCACATCCCGCCACATTTATCACCTGACTATAAATTGCAGAAATCGTGTCGCCATTAAGGTCAAAGGTCAATTTGCCCGCAGTAAGGTTCATGCAGTGATCCTTGGTGAACTTCACATTGCTCGCTACAAGTCGTGCTGCGCAGGTGTTACCTTGGTTTACATAATTACATACATAGAGTGCGTTGCCCTCATTGGCAATATCGAAGGTCAGCACATCATCTATAGTTTGACTATCAGGGGTCTGCAGCGCCTCACAAGCCATGCAGAAGCCATTATCGTACACATGGTCGTGATTAGCAGTGGCGTGCAGGTAATGGTTGGCAAATATCTCCTCATTAGAGAAACACATGTAGCCTTTCCATACGAAATAAAAGCCATGTGGAAGTGGATAGTCCCAATATTCACTATCTATGTGGTATCCCCATACAGAAGTCTCATCCACCTTGCTGCCATTGAGCAACCATGCTACTTCGCCGCTCTCCACCTGATCAGCGGTTACTCTTGTTACGCCGCTGTGGCTCCAATAATCATCAGCATCAGAAAGGTAGTAGCTGTTTACTGCTGAACCATAGCCTACAACACTACCGTAAGTGCTACCGCCGCATTTCACCTTTGCCTGACTGTAGCAATTCTGTATGCTACCATTGCCATTGTTACTACCGCCTATACCGCCGACAGCGCTCTGCGCATTCACAGTGGCAAGGCTGTAGCTATTCTTTATAGTGCCTTCATTATAACCAACGATTCCGCCTACATTGTAAGTTCCAGAGAAATAGGAATCCTTTATGCCCACTTCTGAAACTGTTCCACTGGCAGTAATCTTAGCAAACAAACCTACTCTGCTATCTTCTTTTGAGCAGTACAGTCCACTGATACATCCTCCATTTACACCTTTGAATGTACCAGCATATTGCATTATCGGTGTCCAGCTGATAAGATTGCTAACATTGTCTGTCAATTCGCCTTCATCTGTTAATACAGAGTTGTTGACAGTGATATTTTCCCACACTTCCGCATTGTAAGGATAATACTGATTATAAAATTCATCAGTAGCATTGTTCACATTATATGCAAACCAGTAGAGCTGACCGGCATTCCATATCTTGAAGCACTGAGCTTCCTCGTCATATTCTGCAGGCTGATAGACTGAGGTAGATACATAGCCGCATACGGAGCAAACACCAAAGCCGTTGTCATAGTTTTCATACTGGTGCATAGTAGGGTCGGCTGGTATTACCCAACTGCCTGCCTCTATCCCGTTCTCGCCATTGGCATCGCTGAAATATTTTCCACAGATGCTGCATTCATAATATAGCGAGTTGCCATCATCACCACAGGTGTTTGGCACTGCAGCGTGCTCTGTAAGCTGGTGAGGACATTCGCCGGCAGGAATCACCCATTCATTGTCGCCGTATTCTTCCGCGCCATTCTCATCCTTGAAATACTTCTGACAGTGCGTAGCGCAGTACCAATATTCATAGTTGCCCGCAGTGGTGGCAGTAGGAGCCACAGCCGCATGATGCTCCATCACATGGTCAGTTTTTATTTTAATCTGGAACTGTGCGGCGGCACGCATACCAGTCTCACTGTATTGCGTCTCATCGTCAATATCAGCATAATAGCTGTAATTATCATCATATCTATAAAGGCTTTTACCATCACTACCTCCATATCTCAGATTGCTAGTCCATGATGATGACTTGCGGCATACCACTACGACGAGATTCTTCTCGCCGCTGTAGTCAAACGGTGTGCTGAGCGTCATGGTTTCCCATCCGGAGGCCGAGCCTATGGTGACGTCATTACCTGAATAGACAAGCTGCAGTCCGTTACTTGTAAACGCATCGGATTTGCTGAGTTGTGTAAGGTCGGTCTCACCCATGTAGATTTTCAACTCAGAGCAGTTAAACTCATAAGCGTTGCTAACATAGAACGCAATACTCTGAATAATGCCTTTTTTGCCGATTTCATCGGCAGTGTAGAGCATCTGCGAGGTACTGTTCTTGTAGTGGTTGACATAGGGAACTTGATAAATCGATGACGTTCCCTCGCCAACCGTAACAGTTTCCACCTTCGCCCGCATGGCCTGCGGGCAGAGCACTGTCATGGCCACCGCCATGAGCAGCGCAAAAAGAAAACTTCTTCTTTGCATTTTACTTTTTACTTGTAAAAAAGCTTGGTTATTATATTTCTGTCTGATTCTTTTGAAATGCAAAGTTACTAAATTTTTTATAAATAAGGAATAGCGAGGCGTATAAAAAGACAAAAATAGGTGTGTAAATTCACGAAATTTACACACCTATTTTCCTATGCTAAAACTCTTGTTATTTGCAAGTTACCACCCGCCCTCACTTTTCAAAAATTTTCAAAGCCACTTTTTTTTGTTTCATCAGCATGATGAAACAATTTTTTCGGGTAAATCCAGCGGTTTTGGTGAGTAATTCTCTCCCTACTGGGGAGGGGCAGGATGGGGCTCTCTGCGAGGCACCATGAATTTCCACAAAAGCCATAAATTAGTTCATAAATTATTTATGGAGAGATTAATGACAATTTATGGAAATTAATGGTACGCCGTAGGCAAATGTATAGTCATTTTACTGTTGATTACTATGGCTTCGTAATACCTATCATATTACATGGTAAAAGCTATCGTATTACAATGTAAAAGCTATCATATTACAGTGTAATATGATAGCTTTTACAACATCCTCATTATCTGACACTTCCACGCGTAATATTAGGCAACACACAAACCGCATGGAATTTTTCACTTTTCACCTTTCACTTTTCACTTTTTATATCTCTATCCTAAACGTCGTTCCCTTGCCTACCTCGGTGCGCAACACATAGATGCGGCCGTGGTGATACTCCTCAACGATACGGCGGGCGAGCGACAAGCCCAGTCCCCAGCCACGTTTCTTCGTGGTGAAACCCGGACGGAAGACATTCTTCACATTTCCACGCTCTATGCCTTTGCCCGTGTCTGTGACATCAATGAACACACGGCTACCGTGGCGTACTGCGGAAATCGTTATAGAACCCGAACCAGCCATAGCATCGACGGCATTCTTGCAGAGATTCTCAAACACCCATTCAAAAAGATGACGGTTGACAAACACCGTGAGGTCATCGGCAATACTCTGCAACGTAATGCTCACACGCTGCGACGTGCGGCGGTTCATATAGTCAACAACACTGCGGAGCATCTCGTTGAGGTTCACGCTGCGACGCTCTGGGGCAGAACCAATCTTTGAGAAACGATCGGCAATGAGCTGCAGCCTGCGCACATCCTTGTCCATCTCTGGTATCAGCGTATCGTCAGGATATGTCTCACGCAGCATCTCTGTCCACGCCATCAGACTCGATATCGGTGTGCCCAACTGATGCGCTGTTTCCTTTGACAGGCCCACCCATACCTTGTTCTGCTCCGCCCTTTTCGAGGTCAGCAGTGCAAAGATGGCGATGACCACAAACAGCATCACCACGCCGAGTTGGATGTAAGGATAATATGCCAGCCGCATCAACAGCAGCGAGTCATCATAGCACACCAGCAGGTAGTCGTCTTTCCCCTCACCCATCTGTACCTTAATGGTCTGTTGACGGCTGCGCATGGTCTGTGCCTTCTCTGTGATCACCTTGAGAGAATCAGCAGCGTTGCCGGCCTTCACCGGCACGTTGCGGTATGTCTGCACATTGCCTGCGGCATCGACGACAACGACGGGGATGGTGTTGTTCTGCTCTATGACCTTGAGCACAAGGTTCAGGTCTGTTTCCTCCGTAGCCTGACTGAGAGTGTGCATGGCCTCAGCCCATATCTCCATGCGCTGACGTTCCTCGCGCGCCAAGTCCCTGACAAGGAAATGGCTCACCACAAGCGAGGCGGCGGCAATGACCACCGCTGTAACCACGAGTGTTATCTTTACCTGACGTATTTTGTCTGTCCAGAACATATCACCTTGCCAACCACTGTTCAGGGTTGAGTTTGTCGCGCTCACGGCGCAACTGGAACTGCAATATATTGTCTGTGCCTACGGTGCCCAGCCCCTGTCGTGCGCTGACCTTCTGTCCGCGCGACACGCTCACCGACTTGAGGTTGCAATATACGGAGATGTATGCACCATGCCTTACAAGCACGCCCATCGAACCACCGATGTTGAACACGGCGCTGACCTCACCGTCGAAGATAGAACGGGCAGTGGCACCCGGCGAACCGAGAATATTGATGCCTTTGTTGTCAAGCACCACGCCGGGCAGTCCCTCTACACTATGCTGTCCATAGTGGCTGACAATGCGGCCGCTGGCTATCGGTGACGGCAGACGTCCCTTGTTGGCTTCGAAACTGCCACTCAACTGACGATCAACGGTAGAGAGTGTGTTGGCCTTCTCTGACTCCTTCTTAGCCTCTGCCACAGCCTTGTCGGCACGTTCCTTGTCGGCCTTTGCCTTGCGCTCTGCAGCCACACGGGCAGCCTCAGCTTCACGCGCCAGCTGCTCGGCACGCTCACGCTCTTTCTTATCCTTGGCAGCCTTGGCGGCACGCGCCTCGGCCTTAGCCTTTTCCTCTGCGGCCTTAGCCTCAGCTATGCGACGCTCATTTTCCTTGGCTTTCGCTTCTGCCTCAGCCTTGCGGCGAGCCAACTCGGCGGCTTTCTTTTTCTGTGCCTCAGCCTGGTCGGCTTTCTTCTTCGCCTCGGCGGCGGCACGCTGACGCGCACGCTCCACTTCCTCAGACACCAAACGGTCAATCCGAGCATTGAGGGCTGCGTCTTTCTTCTTTTGGTCGGCAATAACGGCCTGTATGGTCTTCTGCTGATTCTGCAGAGAGGAGACAATCTTCTGCTGTTCATTCTTCTGCGCCGCCAATGCTTGATGTGCCTTGCGCCCCTTGTTGAACACTACCTGTTTCTCTCCCTTAACGGCATTCAACTGCCCACGCTTGACGTCAATCTGCGACTGTTTCTGCTGCAATGCCTTGCCCTGCGTGCGCTGGAAGGCTGCATACTCGCGGGTGAAACGCAGACGACGGTACATCTCCGACATGTTCTTGGCAGAGAAGACGAACATCAGCTGACTGTGTATGCCACGCTGCTTCGCCATGTAGCGCATGGACTTGATATAACTTTTCTTGCGTTCCTCCAACTGACGGTTGAGTTCCTCAAGCTGAGTATTAAGCATACTGATATTTCCATCTATGCGACGTATCTCATGGTTGACGGAATCAATGGAACGCTGCTGGCGGCTCATATCGCCGTTGATGCGGTCAAGGTCGCGGAGCTTCTTCTGCACCTGTGCCTTGTTGGCGCGCAGAGCCTGTTCCTGCTTCTTGATGTTCTGCTTGATACGCGCCTGCTCATTGCGCAGGCTGGTCACCGACTGCGGCTTCTGCTGGGTCTTGGTCTGCGGCTTGGCAGTGACCGTCTTCTTCTGTGCACGCTTAGACGTGGTGGTCTTCTTCGCGGTCTTCGTCTGTGTGGTCTTCGCCTTGGTGGAAGAACTTTTCTTCTGCGCCCCTACAGGGAGGCACAGAAACGCCAAAGCCATTATGTAAATGATGAGTTTACGCATTACATGTTACCGAATTACATGTTACCGAGTTTCGAGAAGAACTGCTGAGCCGAAATCTTCCTGTATTTGTCAGACACAGTGGTGCGGCTCTCCCAGTCCGTGTCGTTGGTTATCTTGTTCAGTTTCAGCTCAAGTGAGAGTTTGCCGGTGTTCATCGCCTTGGTCTGAAACGTCACCTTCTCTCTTGACGGGAAACGCTTGGAGCCCATCGGCACGAAATCGCCATACTCCATGCTTACCGTTGAAGTCTGCGGCGTACCCTGTGCGTAGGTTATCAGTGCATTGGTGATGAGTGCCTTTGCCACGCTGGTGGTCCAGTCGAAGGCGAGTTTTCCGTTTTTCAGCGTAATGTGACGGTCGGCAGGCTGCGACATATCCGCAGTATATAGCGACAGGTCTGCATCGCTCAGCACTTTCTTTGAAGGCTGGAAGAGTTCGTTCCAGAAGAGAGCCTGCAGGGTGTAGAAGTCAAGACCGTTGGCTTTAAGGAAATCTACCTCGTTGTATGTGGCCTTTACATATTCCTTGTCCATGCGGTTGATGAGCAATACATAGTCAGGAGTGAACTCCAGGCGTCCCACCTCCATCAGTCCGAATGGTGTCAGCGTGATGCGCACCACCTCATCTCTACGCATGTTTAGCTTGCCGCTCACACTGATGTCGCGGCCCTGTGCATTAAGTGTCACGTCAACCTTCGACACAATGTTCTTGGCATATACTGCATTGTCGTTTATCTTCCTCACATAGTCCATAGGCTGCTGCACTGCAGCTGTCTGCACAGAGGTCTGTGTAGTGTTGTTCTGTGTAACCTGCTTTGCTGTGCCGCAGGCTGTAAGCGCTGCAGCAGCAAAAATAATAACTATCGTCTTTTTCATTATATGAATATATTATCTCAAAATTAACCAGTCAAACACATATTTCCCTTTCACTCCCCTTTCACTCCCCTATCACTCCTCTATTACTCCCCTATTACTCCCCAATCACTTCAAAATCACTTCACCAACTTTCCCTTCTTTATCTTCTTGCGCAACAGAGCATCGTTCTCAGTGCCGAGTGGCAACGCACGTTTCCAGAAGTCGAGAGCCTTCTCCTGCATGCCAAGACGGTAGTATATGTCTCCTGCATGGTCAAAGATTTCTCCGTTCGGTTCTGTGTCAGTGGTATCGTTCTCCAGTGCACGGTCTATATATATACGCGCTTCGTCATACCGCTGCTGCTGGTATAGTATCCATGCGTATGTATCGAGATATGTGGAATTGTTCGCTTCCGCCGTTATGGCTCTGTAACTCATCTTCTCCGCCTTCTTCAAATCACGCTGCTCACATGAAAGGAAATAAGCATAGTTATTGAGACACATCACCTTGTCGGGGTCATACACCAGACAACTGTCGTAAGCAGCGTATGCCTCAGAAGTGCGGTGCAACTTCTGCAACACGTCACCTATCATCTCAAAGATGTCCGACGATATGCGCACCGGTGTCTCCTTACTGATATGCTCCGCACCACGACGCAGCGACGCAATGGCATCGTCGTAATGCTCGTTGAGATATTGTGCCAAACCAAGATAATAATACAACACAGGTTCGTCTGGAACATATTCCGTAGCCATGCGGCACTCACGAATCACGTTTTCATCAATGCTATCCTGCCACATCATCTGAATCAGTTGCAGGCGTGCCGACACATTCTCTGGTGCAATGGTGAGCACACGCTCCCATGCCGTACGGATTGAGTCGCGCGGAGCGTCCTTCAGTTCAAGGTATGCAGCATGCATCTCTGCCACCTCCGACGTAGTCTGCGGCAATGTCAGCACGCGATTGAACAGTTCAGTGATACGCGCGGAGTCACCACCATGCTGCTCACTGTGCTGCACCCAGTCACGCAGCAGAGTGACACGCAGCTTTGGTTCTGTCTGCGGATTGACAAGCATCACATACAGCAGGCTGTCAGCCATGCTTGTGTTGCCCTCACTACGATAGTAATCCATAAGCGACATCTGTCCCTTGGCATTGGTAGGTTCCTCACGCATTACATTCAGGAAAGTATCAAAAGCCTCTTCCTTTCTGCCGTTGCCCAACAACCAGTTGCCCATCATCACCTGAAGGTTCATGTCGTTTGGATATGCATCTGTCAATCCCTTCAAGTCATTATAGGCTCCTTCGGCATCACCCATCATCTGGTGCACCTGCATCTTTACCAGCGTTATTTCCTCCTGTTGACCTTCCAGGGTCTCAAGGCGTGTCAGGGCATCGAGCATCTTCGGATAGTCACGCTGTTGCTCATAGATACGTATCAGCAGATCTAGATATTCCGCACGTGCCTCCACCTGCGCCAGGCGTTCATACACCTCCGCCGCCTCAGTGATGCGGTTGCGGTAAAGACATGCCTGCGCCAGTTGTTCGGCAAACTCGCTGTTGTCAGGTTCATTGTCAACAGCGGCTTTCAGATAGCTCATGCCTATGCTGTCTTTTCCCAAGGCAAGGTAGAACACGCCGAGGGCATAGTCTGTCTCTGCAGCATCAGGGCGCAACTGATGACAGCGGCGGAACAATTCCAACGCCTCAATATAGTTGCCCATGTCTTTCTGCCTCGTTGCCTCGATATAGAGGTAGCGATAGCGTTTGTCAAGAGCGCAGTCGTCTGCCATAGCACTTGTGAACGACAGGACGGCAAGCATCATTATGAATATTCTTCTCATCAATCTTCTGCTTCAGACAAAGTTTTCTTATACTCTCCCCTTCACTCTTTCATTCTTTCATTCTCACACTTCTTATCACTTCACTCCCGTATGTCCGTATCCGCCTGCACCGCGCTCAGTATCGTCAAGTTCTTCGACGACTACCATCTCTGCCTGCTCGCACTTTGCTATCACCATCTGTGCGATGCGTTCGCCGGGGTTCACGGTAAAGTCATCGTTGGAGAGATTTACCAGCACCACGCCAATCTCACCACGATAGTCGGCATCAATAGTGCCGGGTGTATTGAGCACGGTGATGCCATGCTTCAACGCCAGTCCTGAACGAGGGCGCACCTGCGCTTCATACCCTTCGGGCAATGCAATATACAGTCCCGTTGGAACCAGGCGACGCTCTAAGGGTTTCAATGTAAATGGCTCTTCTGTGTTTGCGCGTAAATCCATGCCTGCGCTTTGTGGCGTGGCGTATGCCGGCAGTGGCTGACTGCCTTTGTTTATAACTTTTACTTGTATCATTTTTCTATCTATTCATAAGAAAGTACTATAAAAATGCAAAATTACAAAAAATAAATGACAAGAGGAAATTTCCCGTTGTCATTTATATATTATTAATATAAAGATGTGTCCATCAATATAAAGATATATTCATCAATACATTCACTGCCCGCGCAGTTCAGATGGATAGGCACCGAGATAGCGCTTCACGTAGCGGTTAAAATAAGACACACTGGTAAAGTGGAACATCTCAGCTATTTCCGCAGGCGTCTTTCTTCCTTCGTGCAGCAACTGGTTGATATCGAAAGACGTGAACCTGTTTATCCAATACGAAGCAGAGAAACCGCTCGTCTTGTTGGATATCTCAGACAGATACTTAGGCACCACGTTGAGTTCTCCGGCATAGTATGCCACCTCGCGGTTTACCCTGTATTCCTTGTCCTGCAACATTCCAATGAAGCGTGACATCAGGTCAGAGGAACTGCGCGACTTATAGCCATTGCCTGCCGAACGCATATACATATCGAAGAGGTCGAGCACGAGCATACGCGCTGACGTGGCAAGTATGTCGTCATAGAATCCGTGGCGCTTGTCCTCGATGCGCAATCCGAAGTTGTAAAACAGTTGTTGGCACAAATCCAACTCCTTGTCATCCATAAGTTTGATGATAGGATTCATGCTTAACGCCAACGTAACCTGTATGATATGAGGATTGTTGGGTTCAGACTGCCTCAGGAACGACGAATCGATATAAATCACATCACATTCGAAATCCGGCGACGGCTCAACGTTACGCAAGAAACGGGTTACAATAACTGCACAAGAATCCTTGACAAGAGTAAAAGGCTTCTCGTTGCATACAAAACTACACTGCCCAGCTTTGCAATATATGAACTCACGATAGCTCTTACGCTCTGGCAGCGTGATATTGTCTAAGTTGTGTTCAAGAATTACATTCTCCATGGTGTGAGGTTTTTTAATCTGTGGACAAAGTTACGTAATTATTTTTATTCTCGCAAATTTTTTTCTGAAAAAATTGTACAAAAAACAGAAACTTGTAAACTTTACCTGTCTTACACGAAAGAAAAACAGCCTGTCGTCTCCTATCTGTAATGCCGGAGTCAACAGGCTGTTTCAGTTTCCATAACGGCTTATTTGCCGTGATGCTCGTCGCTGACGGTGAGCTTCTTGCGACCGCGTGCACGACGTGCAGCAAGTACGCGGCGACCATTCTTCGTGGCCATGCGCTCACGGAATCCGTGCTTGTTCACGCGACGACGATTGTGTGGTTGAAATGTTCTTTTCATTGTGTTTAAGATATCTTAATTTTATTAATGCTTTCGGGGTGCTTTTCCGCAAAAAAGCAATTCGAGGTGCAAAGGTACTCATTTTTTTTTACATACGCAAGAAAATGAGTGGTTTTCATGTTAAAAAAACGTTATTTTGTTGTAAAAAGGCCATTTTTAGCATTAATTTTTGTAACTTTGCATATTGTACGTGCCTATTATAGAGCAACATAGAAACAAACAAATTTACATAATAAAGAAAAATGATTAATTCACAAGACATCAAGAAAGGCGTTGCCGTACGTATGGACGGCGGCATTTGGGTTTGCATTGACTTTCAGCACCGCAAGCCAGGCAAGGGTAACACTATCATGAACATCAAGCTGAAGAACGTGACTGACGGTCGCGTGCTGGAGCGTCGCTTCAACATCGGTGAGAAACTGGAGGAGGTACAGATCACACGTCGTCCTTACCAGTATCTCTACAAGGAGGGCGAGGACTATATCTTCATGAACCAGGAGACATACGACCAGACTCCTATCGCTGCCGAGCTCGTAACGGGCGTTGAGTTCATGAAGGAATCAGACATCGTTGAGGTTGTCAGCGACGCTGACACTGACACAGTGCTCTATGCTGAGATGCCAGTGAAGACTGTTCTGCGCGTGACACACTCTGAGCCTGGCGTGAAGGGCGACACTGCAACAAACACCCTGAAGCCGGCAACTCTTGAGACCGGCGTGGAAATCCGCGTACCTCTCTTCATCGAGGAAGGCGAGCTCGTGCAGGTTGACACCCGCGACGGCAGCTACATTCAGCGCATGAAAGAATAATCACGCATGGTTTGAAGTGAAAAGCGAAAAGTGAAAAGTGAAAAATGCCCTCCGCATGCAGGCTAGGGTAATCATAATTTTCAATTCTCAATTTTCAATTTTCAATTAATAATGAAATATTCATTTATAATTCCGGTATATAATAGGCCTGACGAGATAGACGAACTGCTTGAGAGTCTAACCCGTCAGGCCTTTGACGATTTCGAAGTCATCATCGTAGAGGATGGCTCTGCCAACCCATGCAGGGAGGTTTGCGAGAAATACCATGACAAGCTTACGCTGAAGTATTTCTATAAGGAGAACTCCGGACCGGGACAGAGCCGCAACTATGGTGCAGAGCGCGCTTCCGGCGATTACCTGTTGATTCTCGACAGCGACGTGGTATTGCCGGAGCACTATCTCAATGCCGTAAACGAGGAACTTGCCGCAAATCCATGTGAGGCTTTCGGCGGCGCAGATGCCTCGCACCCTTCATTCACTCCCGTGCAGAAGGCTATAAGCTATTCCATGACAAGCTTCTTTACGACAGGTGGCATTCGCGGAGGAAAGAAGAAACTCGACAAGTTCTATCCGCGCTCATACAACATGGGCATAAAGCGAAACATATACTCACACCTTGGAGGATTTTCCAAGATGCGCTTCGGCGAGGACATCGATTTTTCCTACCGCATAGTGGAGGCGGGATGCAAATGCAGACTGTTTCCTGATGCATGGGTGTGGCACAAGCGACGCACTGACCTCAGGAAGTTTTTCCGTCAGGTATATAACAGCGGCATTGCCCGCATAAACCTTGAGAAAAGACATCCCGGAACGATGAAACTCGTTCATACGTTGCCAGCCTTG
>JAEEHW010000035.1 GCA_016281055.1 Prevotella sp. | reverse complement strand
TGTGGTGCATCACCGATTAATTATTTGAATGACTATGGAGTTAGCCCTTTGATTTTCTCTTTTTAGAGTTTTCCCAGTTTCTCCATCAACAGTCCAAGTTCTGAGTAAGTATAATCTCTGCCATCGGCCTGCTTGTCCTCCATTGAGCGATTGGCGTTGGCTACAGCCTTTTCGAGACTACCGCCGTTGCGTTCAAAGTAACTGTGCAATCCCTTGCTCTTGATGAAGAAATCTATCGTTTTACGATATTCAACACACTTGTTCAAATCGTTAAGTAATGGCTCCTGTTCATCGTATGGACGTGAGGTGTAACGGAAATAATAGAGGAAGAACAGTTCTGTGCAGCGGTGAGTCTCGAAGAACTCGACCTCGCAGTAGATGCCTTTCTTGGGCTTGTTGATAGGTTTGGCATACTTAGCCTTTAGCTTCTGGTATTGTGATCGCTCTGGCTCCTGGTCCTTTGTGTCCATGTCAATGATGCAGAAGATATGGCTGTAGCCCATAGAAATACCTTCTTCAATTTTGAGTTCGAGTTCCTTGATGCTTGTGTGCTTCGGATAGTCTGGCTTGATGGTCAGGCGCTTGAACACATCGCAAAGGGATTTGAAGTAGAAGAACTCGGTGGGGCCTTCACCTAAGATGAGTGCTGTCTGTCGTAACTTTCCCATATCAGTCCTCCAGATTTATAAAGATACTGCCCAGTTCCGGCTTGGCTCCCAATCTGCCGATACGGTAAGAATTGTAAAGCGACAGGTTTTTATGCAGACCGAATGAGTCACCACGGGCATATTCGGATGAAGCAGTCTCCCTGTTCTTCTCTACAAACCATACCACGCCTCTGTTCTCGTTAATCATGTCCTGCGACAGGAGAGTGGTCTCCTGACTCGTGATAATCAGCTGTGACTTATCAGAGTTGAAGATGAAAACATTGAGATAGTAGTACAACAGGTCATTGTGAAGATCCTCGCCCAGTTCATCAAGGAAAAAGACATGAGGACTTGTTATCATGTCATACAGCGCATCCAAGATACGGATGTATTTCTGAGTACCCTTTGACTGCCAGCGGAGCGGAATGTCAAAGTTGCCATTGTCTGAATGGTTCAAGAAGGTGACGGAATCTGTAGTCGGCTTCAACAAAACGTCTTTCATTTCCTCAGGAATATCCTCTTTCAGAATACCCTCGCGAAATTCATGTGGCACAAAACGGTCTTCAACAATGGGTCGATACTCCAAAATGTTCAAGTCGGCCTTTTGAAGCATGGTATTATAGAACTTACGTTTCTTGGGATTGCTGTAAGCATCTTTCAATATTTCAACAAGTCCCTTTTCCACACCTCCATCCACATCGTGATAATTATCCATAATCCAACCATAAAGTGTATTGAAGGGGGCTATGTCTTCTTTCAAGGCTGCCTTCCTGCAAACGGACAATACGCTGTGATTGTTCAGAGTGTTTTCACGAATGCTCTCCTGAGTTTTAGCCTGTAGTTTGAGGCTCGCACCGAACTTGATGTCAGCCTGCACATTCTCGCCCACAAAACTGCGCTCATAGAACAGGGATTTTGATTTGTTTGGGTAGTAGTACAAGGCTTCGCTCAGGATGTGCTTGCCATTGAACTTGACATCATAGTCATACCTAATGCCGTTGGCATAGAATGATATGTGCATTTCCGTTGGTTCATCCTTAGAGAGTACAAACGGGATGCAACCGCCAATTTCGACCGTCGCATCCGTCTTTGGCATAACCAACAGGCGGAATACCTCATTCAGGGCAATCAGCATATTTGACTTACCCGAAGCGTTTGAACCGTAAAGAATGCCTAACTTGTATAAGAATACGCCATCGGCAACTTCAGTGACAAGTTCCGATGATGGGCCCTTTGCCACGAAGTTTAATTCCTGCTTGTCGCGAATGGAAAGGTAGTTTTTTACCCAGAAACCCCGTATCATAGCAAAATATTTTGTTCGTTTTTGTAATTTTGCTACAAAAATACAAATAATATTTTGCAAACACAATGTACCAACCGCTGATATTTGTAATTATCATACAATTTTATATATATTTAACTTTATATTAGATATAAAGATGGGAAATTTGGGCGCATTTAAGGTCATGGTTAGTAAAAAAATCCAAATGAATGCCTTATTTTACAAATTTTCTTGTATTCCAATGCCTTATTTTACAAAAAATGTAAGATTGAAAAAGTTGAAGAATTGAAGAATTGAACTAAAATCGGTGATGCACCGCAGCAGGAGCATCACCGATTATTCTATATCCTGTATTATCAGAAAAAAGTTTGTTGTAAATTTGCAGGAATGAAAGAAATTCCGTAAAAAAGTGTACTTTTGCTTCACAAATCTGTGTCATGACACAGAAATATAACATAAAAGCTTCGTGCGAGGAAATGCTCGCACGAAGCTTATCAGTTGAAGTAGTATATCAGTTGAAGTAGATGTATAGGCTGACCATCACGACGGCTAAGGCAATCCATAGCCCGATGGCAAGACGTGACTTGTCTTCATGAATGGGGGCAGGTATCTCATAGCGTGTTTTGTTTTTGTCGGCAATGGAGATAATCATAATGGAGGCAACAAGGATGACAAACAACTCAAAAGAGAGGAGCATGAAGTGCGGCCATGAGAACTGCAACCACTGCGGTGGCCATAGGTAGAGTACGCCTACGATGAGGCAGAAGGCAGTGCCGATGGTCAGGGCAAAGTTGGCGGCACGCGTGGTGGTGCGCTTCCAGAAGATGCCGAGGAGGAAGACGGCTGCCATAGGAGGAGCAATGAAGCCAAGGACACTCTGGAATACGTTGAAGAGGTTGAGACCCTTGATGGCGTCAATGGCTACGGTAAAGATGATGGCGATGACGGAACCTACTACGGTTGCAGAACGTCCCACGATGTTGATGCGACGCTGAGAGGCCTGCGGATTGTACTTCTTGACGTAGATATCCATGGTGAACACCGTGCTCAGTGCATTGAGGGCAGAACCGATAGTAGATACCAGACATGCCGTCAGCACTGCGAATACCAATCCTACCATACCGACAGGGAAGAGGTTTTCGACCATCGTAAGGTATGCCTCGTCAGGATTCTTAAGCGTAGGGAATAGGGCGAAGCAGATAATACCAGGCAGTATAGATAGTGCTACGTCGAGTATCTTCAGCCACCCCGTGAAGTTCGTGCCGAGCTGTCCTTCGCGCAGGTCCTTCGCGGCAAGCACAGGTTGTACCATACTTTGGTCCGTACACCAGAACCATACTCCCATCACGGGATAGCCGAGGATGATGGGTAGCCATGGGAATGCCTCATC
>JAEEHW010000034.1 GCA_016281055.1 Prevotella sp. | reverse complement strand
GAGAGCATCGTCAACACGATCCTTCTTCTCCTTCATCTCAACCTCAGAGTTTGCACCGATATAAAGAACAGCTACGCCACCTGCAAGCTTTGCAAGACGCTCCTGCAGCTTCTCCTTGTCGTATGAAGATGTAGAGTTCTCGATCTCCTTCTTGATAGCGATGACACGGTCTGCAATAGCGTCCTTAGAACCTGCACCACCAGCGATGATGGTGTCGTCCTTAGAGATAGTAACCTTGTCACATGTGCCGCAGAGGTCAAGAGTAGCCTGTTCGAGCTTCAGTCCCTTCTCCTCAGAGATAACGGTACCGTTGGTAAGGATTGCGATATCCTCGAGCATAGCCTTACGACGGTCGCCGAAGCCAGGAGCCTTGACAGCACAGATCTTCAGACCACCACGCAGACGGTTTACCACGAGTGTTGTGAGTGCCTCAGAATCAACATCCTCAGCAATGATGAGCAAGCCACGGCCGCTCTCTGCTGCAGGCTGTAGTACAGGAAGCAGTTCCTTGAGGTTTGAAATCTTCTTGTCATAGATAAGGATGTATGGGTTCTCCATTACACACTCCAGCTTCTCAGTATCGGTTACGAAATAGCCAGAGAGATAGCCACGGTCGAACTGCATGCCTTCTACAACACCGATAGAAGTATCGCGGCTCTTTGACTCTTCAATGGTGATGACACCGTCCTTGGATACCTTACGCATAGCGTCAGCAAGGAGCTTACCAATCTCTGGGTCGTTGTTGGCAGATACTGTTGCAACCTGCTCAATCTTGTCGTAGTTGTCGCCAACGAGTTCTGCGTTCTCCTTAATATATTCAACTACAGCCTTGACAGCCTTGTCGATACCACGCTTAAGATCCATAGGATTAGCACCGGCAGTAACATTCTTCAAGCCCTCAGTTACGATAGCCTGAGTAAGGATGGTTGCAGTAGTTGTACCGTCACCTGCATCGTCACCAGTCTTAGAAGCAACGCTCTTTACGAGCTGTGCGCCAGTGTTCTCAAACTTGTCTTCGAGTTCGATTTCCTTTGCTACGGTGACGCCGTCCTTTGTTATCTGTGGAGCACCGAATTTCTTCTCGATTACTACGTTGCGTCCTTTAGGACCAAGTGTTACCTTTACTGCGTTGGCAAGCTGGTCAACGCCTTTCTTGAGAGCCTCACGGGCATCTGTATTGTACTTTATGTCTTTAGCCATTTTTTTATTTTTTGTTTTTTTCGTCTCCCTCCCTCACGGTGAGGGTTGGGGTGGGTGTGTTTAGTTTATTTTACTATAGCGAGAACGTCAGACTGACGCATGATAAGATACTTCTCGCCTTCGAACTCCAATTCCGTACCAGAGTATTTTCCATAGAGCACGTTGTCGCCAGCCTTCAGAATCATCTCTTCATCCTTTGTGCCGTTGCCTGCTGCTACTACTTCGCCCTTCAGAGGCTTCTCCTTGGCAGTGTCAGGAATTATGATACCGCCGATCTTCTCTTCTGCCGGTGCTGGCTTAATCAGCACGCGGTCTGCTAATGGTTGAATGTTCATAGTTGTCGTAAATTATATAATGTTTGTTTATTTTGTTTATTTCGACGATATATTAAGAAAAAATGTGCCAATGTTGTTTTTCGCCAACATTGGCACATTTAACGTGACAAATTGTCAAATAAAAAATTACCATCCCAAATCATGCCATCCTATGGCATTGGTCCATTCAAGGGTGAGCATGGTTTTGTTGAGAGATTTGCCTGCAGGGAAACGTCTTTCAACTGTGTCATATATCTCACGAGGTATAAACATACTCAGTCCACCGTAATTGTCATCTGTCACTGTAAACGCATAGAAATCGATATTGATGTTTGTCTGCCACGGTGTGGCTGCTATGGGAGTGTGTTTCGCTACTACGGTTTTGTTAAACTGGTTCAACCATGTTTCATAAGCACTATGCTCCAGATTGAGCAGCATGAGGTTTTTCATGTCATATAAGACAGGACAATCATCTGATTCATCACATCGGAAATAATAAATACAATGTGATGTATTCATTTGCAGTTTCACTCCTTCTTCATGAATGTCATGCAAAGCATTACGGGTTAATTCCAGTAACTTTTGAAGTTCGCTGGTCTTAATGGCAGAGATGGCAATGCCGCCGGTACGCCCCCAACTGGTATTTTCAATATACTGTTTGATGATTTCAGCACCTATGTAGTCTTTGTTAGTTCCAAGTATAGGCACAACAGAGGTGTAAGGTGCGCCGTTGGCAGGCGTTTCAGAGACTGGTGCTATGATGTAATCCGTGTAGTTGCGCAGTTCATAAGCCACTTCCACGGTTTGCATGCAGCAGCAGTCAAAGAAGATGTAATCAAAATGCAGTCGGTTACCGTCTGTGTCTTTTAAGTTGCTCAATGCTGTAGCAATGGAAGAGATATTCATCCATTTATTCCCGGCCGTTGACATCTGCCCACCGTCATTGTCGTAGCCATAGGCATACAACTTTGTGTATTTTGTAGTTGCAATGGTGTCTTCTGTTATTATGGAACCACTGCCGTGGCCTGTCATGATTAAGGCATATTCGTCAGCGGGGCTCTGTTCCACTATCCATTGCAGTACGTCTGTCATGTTATCAGCCGAGGTGGCATAAAAATCGTTGGCATATTCGCGCAATTCAGTTTTTACTCCATTCTTTATCTCTGCTATGTATGGGAGTCCTGTTGAACCAATGTTATAATCAGAGAACAGTATTAACCTGCAGTCATCCGGAAGACTTTTTGAGCCCTCTATCATTTCTGTTATGTCGTTTTGCAACTGGCTGCTGATGTTGTTGTCTGCTGTGACATATACAATTATGGTGCGACGCACAGGAACAGGCGCTGGGTCAACAACAGTGTCGTCACCACCGCAAGCCAGCATCGCAAACAACATCAGAAAAAATATAATACATTTCTTGTTCATAATCATGATTATTCATTTATTGCTCCGCAATGCGGGCAGGTTCCACGTTTCTTTATATTCTTACCGCAATTACCACATATCAGATTGGTGCGTGTATAATGCTTGTATCTTGAAAATGCGAAATAGCAGTATAGTATAAGTAAGGGATAACCGATATAATATAATGTGCTGATAGAAAACACTATATACAATACTGCACACACGCCGCATAATCCCGAAAGATATAGAACCAAGTCCTCGAATGACAGGTAATGGCGTGTGTCTTCAACTGTGGCAATTCCTATAATCAGTATAGCCCATACTGAGGATATGAAGATTCCGAGAATGAGCGGCATACTAAAGGGGTTGAGCGACGGATGGAAATAGAAATTCTGCCATGTGTCAGCACCAAACATCTGTAATGACGCATATAGGGTTGCAGAACATGCCACAGTGATACAAAGCAGGGTGGGGTAGAATGATGGTATGTCTCGGTAATGCACCAGTGGCGCATTACGTTTCTGCACGGTCCTGACAATATATGCTGCAGCTATTAATGTGATTATTATCAGTGCAAAGATAAGGTGCGTGTCGCTGAATAGCATAATAAACTGTGATATAGGGTCGGTAGGTACGACATTCTTTAGCATTTCTGTTTCGTGGGTCCATCCTATGTGCCCGTTTTCTGCTATTACCTGTACCCATATAGAGTCTATGCTGTCTTGTGGAATAGTGCGTATGTCGCTGACGGCTATTTGTATGTTGTGCTTTACACTGAATGTGTCAGTTGTCAACTGCGAGACATATTCTTCTGGTTGCTGAGAGATTAACAATAGTGAATCTCCATGAACCACAAAGTTATATCCGATAGAATAATGGTGGGTATAATAGAATGATGTAGAATCGTTTGTGCTGGTGCTGTCAGATACAATTATGTCATGGTTGTCAGCATTGTTACGATAACATGATGACAACAGCATTAGCATGTTGAGCAACACAATAGATAAAATAAAACGTATTCTCATCTCGTATATTCTATTTTGCCCAAATTTCCATTTGGCAGTTATTGCAATTAAACTTAACTAAGAATGTCTTGCCATCATCAAGCGTTAGTGTTAAAGGCTCTTTCCATGGCATCTTAATCCCTTTCTTGGAACAAAAACCTGCTTCATATCTTATGCAGAACCTACACTGCATCAATAGCTTATCCTGTGCCTTATCTGTTTCAAAAGAGCGTGCCTTTATTCCATAGTGACTGTAAAAATCTTTGGCAGTGGCATTGGCAGCGTTATACAGAAATGAATATTTATATTCAGGACATGGGGCTTGGTTGGCAGATGACCTGTGTACTTCTTTTTTCTTTCTGGAAAGCTTCAGATGCTGTGCAATAACATCTCTCCTTAATTTTGCCAGTATGCTGCTTTGAATGAACGGAATGTCACCGTCACATAGTATGTCTAACTGCTTACATATATACGGAGTGTCTCCGAGTTTGTTCAGTTGGAGTCTTATGTTTTGTTCCTGGGGCTTTTCTGCTGTCTGATAGGTGTAAGTTTCAGACGTCGTACAGGTATAGCCTTGTTCATCCGTGGCACAAAGAGTAAGCGAACTGCTTTCTATCGTCAGCTGCATTGTCAGTTCTATCTTCCGTACTGCTGAGGATTTTGTAAGCAATGCCTGAAAATGCTGGTCGTGGTTTCTGTATAGAATGGTTCCTGGCTGTAACTCGCGAGGCATAAGTTGAGGGAAAAGTTTGTTGCCATCAACTTTGTTTACTCGGAATCCGACAAGCTGCCTGCGAGAGTTGAAGAAGCAGAAACCGTCGCCATTGCAAAATGATTCTAAGGATGCAACACTGAAATAATTTTTCTTGATTTCTTTTACTTTTCCAACATATTCTCCCAATGATTTCGGTGTGTCGGGCGAAATCATTCCTTGTTGGCGTTCATTGAAAAAGTATGTGGTGTAACCTCTGTTGAATGTCTTGTTGATGTTTGGTACAAATGTATATGTACATCTTCCCATGGATGCCCTACGATACCTTTCTGGATGTTTGCGGCAGATTTCATTCAGTCTTTCACTATAAGCCGCAGTGACATTCTTTACATAATCGACATCTTTCAGTCTTCCTTCTATCTTAAAACTTACTGCACCAGCTTCTGCCAGACGTTCCAGATTCTCCAACTGCGCCATGTCTTTAAGGGAAAGAACATGGGCTGATTGTTCAAATATATTTCCGTTGGCATCTTTGAGCGTAAATGGCATACGGCAGAATTGTGCACATTCACCACGGTTGGCTGAGCGCGAAAAACAATATTGCGATGCATAACACTGTCCACTGTAACTTACACATAATGCACCATGAACAAATACCTCTAATTCTACTTCTGGCACTTGACGATGTATTTCCGCAATCTCATTTGATGAAAGTTCGCGAGCCAGAACCACGCGCTTGAAACCAAGTGAGGCAAGCCATTGAACTTTCTCTACTGTGCGGTTGTCGGTTTGCGTGCTAGCATGGAGTGCCATCGGGGATATGTCGCGGACAGTGCCGCTTCCTTCGTTCAGGATAGAAAACAGTCCCATATCCTGTAACAGCAGTGCATCTACACCGATTTCACTCAGATTCTTACATAATGCCAGTGTATCGTTAAGTTCCTTATCGTATATGATAGTGTTGACTGTTACATACACCTTCGCATTATATATATGTGCATAGTCGCATAAAGCCTTGATGTCATCAATAGAGTTTCCTGCAGCAGCTCTCGCTCCATACCTGCTTGCTCCAATATATACGGCATCTGCACCATGATCAATGGCACTGATTCCACATTCTAAGTTTTTTGCCGGAGCAAGTAGTTCTAATGTCTGCATACTGTTGATGGCTTCGTTGTTATGAATTAATGCGTGATATTTTATTTCGTATCACTACGGTGTTGAATATTGTAATGACAAGAAATATACCAATTCCGAGTAAGAGAGTTGGAACTATTGACATCTCTGACGAGTTCTCATAGAATACTTTCAAGAACGTCATATAGTAATGCCTGATTATTATTACTGTAATGACGGCAACTACCAGGACTATAGCATTTAAGCATGTGGCTAAGAGTTGATAAGGAAGTGATACTTTCGCTCTGTCATAGCCGATAAGAAGCAAGTTCTGAAGCTTTTCTGTATTTTTTTGAACAAGCAGATATATGCTTAAGACAAGTATGTAAAAGCTTAATATACTTATAATCAGTCCTACGATAATGACAATGGAAACTATCAAACGCAGAAAATAGACAGTTTTTTCGACATTCAGTTTGTCACTTTCCATTTCCAAACCATGCTCGTCGAAATATTGCGTCATGTTCTCGTCTGTAGGATTGGTCACCTCCATGAGCAATCTGTTGGGACTGTCGGTCTCGTTAGGTGCAAATTCCTTATTGCTCCAATCCATAAATGATTGTGGCACAAGTATGGCACTGAGTGAGTTGGAAAGTGCAACCACTCGTCCTTTGAAATCCTGTTCTTTACCATTGCCTTTGATATGGATGTTGAAATCTATAAGTCCCATGAGACCATCAGAAATCTGAGGCAGTGAGTGATTGCGCGCAAAGCCGAAATTATACATATTAATGTATGTGCGCGGCAATATGATGGGAACAGTATTTGCACCTTTCTGATAAGACCAGTCGGCTTTGTTTACGTCAACGAACTCGTCAGGAACGCTTTCAAAAAACATTTCAGTATTCAGTACTTGCTTTCCATTGACTCCCATCTGGGCATCAGCCTTGTAGTTCGTGGAGGTGAATACGCCTATCTTCTTCACAAATTGCTGTTCTTTCAGTTCGTCAATATCTTGACGTTGGAAGAAATTTGAACGGCCGGATATGGTGTTTCCCGTTCCTATGCGTTTCGTTACCATTATATAGTCGGCCTTCATAAAAGAGTCTTCAGATGTTATGATTGGCAGTACATCATAGTAGAACTGAAAGCCGGCAAGTATTATTACCAATCCAAAGAAGTTTGCGAAAACAAATCCGCAGAATTGTCCAACGCTTATATTATGTCTTAATAATTTCCAGAGTAGATTCATAGTTTTACAATATGGTCGTATTCAAGGTTCATGTGTTTACCTATTGATGTTACTATTATGCATGCGTTTTGTTTATGTGCCTCTTCAAGCATTATGTCGGCAATGATTCGGGAATTGTTGTCGTCCAGATGGCTTATGGGCTCGTCTGCCAGCAATACGTCGAAAGGCTGTGCCAAAGCACGCATCATTGCCACACGTTGCTGTTGGCCGAAAGACATAATACCCAGTGGGACATCTTTCTTTTCAGGGATTCCCATGCGTTCAAACCATTCATCTATGGTATCTGATTTTAGATGGTTCGTCAGATTGTTCTTTATTAAGACATTTTCTTTTGCAGTGAGTTCTGGGAAAAGGCGCAACTCCTGAAACAGTACACTGACATGGTGCTGTCTTATCTCTGCCCATTTGTTGGCTTTGTAATTAACTATATCCTCGTTGTCGAAGAATATGTTTCCCATATAGTCATGCCTGTAACCAGCTATGTAGCTACAGAAAGTGCTCTTGCCTTTTCCTGATGCCGCCTCTATCAGGTATAACCCTCCACGTTCAAAAACGATGTCCTGTCCCCAGATTTCTGAGGTTATATTATTGGATGATGCAAAGATGTGTGGCATCACATTGTTGAATCTTATCTTATCCATAGCGTTATTCTGTAAGAGAATATTTTATTCGTTTTATATTACCAAGCAAAGGAATGAGATTTTTTCCCAATCCATCGGTCATAGTTTCTATATCTACTATTACCACAAGCCTTTGTTTGTCGTCTTTGTTCTTTGTCTTGCTGCTTTCGTCTTGAATACACTGTATTGTTGCTTTATACTGTTTGTCGTCGTCTGAATGTTGTTCTTTTCTTACTGATATGACGATGTTACCGTCGTTTTGCTTAATCTTGTCGTATGCGTCAGAACCCAGCAGCAAGGTGTTAAGCGATTTGTTATTGTGTAGATAACTCAGTAATTCTTTTCCGTCAACATTCATGAATATGTTGACAATAGCATTGCTGTCCATTGCCTCTGTCCAATCAAAAGATATTGGACGATACATTGTCTGTTGTATTTTCTGCAGTTGTTGTTTTACGTTAGGATTATAGGAACTGGTATGCCCGTTTATTAAAATGTCGTTACCTTCAGTATCAATGCTTCCCTCTAAGATGAGGTCATCAAGTGAAGTTCCTTTGGGTATGCCTATTGTGAAGTATGCAGAAAACTGTTCTGGTAGGGCACTAACGTGCATTGCCATGTGTGATGCAGTATTGTTATTTGATGAGTTCAGGTGTTGCCATATATCAGAATGTATTATACTTTTTTCTTCATCCTGTTCAAAAAGTCTTGAAATGCGTTTTATTGTCTTGGTGCGTTCTGCTGCTATAACAGGTCCCAATATAAGCAATGTATTGTTGTTATAACCAGTAACCCAGGCTTCAGACATCGTACAGAAAGGAATACCGTCGTATTCAGTGAAGTTGCCGGCTTTGCCTGCTTTCTTCATGTTCTGTAAATACTCATCAACCATGTATTCGTCTTTTACGGATGCACATAATCCTAGCATTCCGTCAGATGTTTCAAATACATATACTTGTCGTGTGGTGTCTATACCTGCAATGGATATGTCAAAGGTGCTTGCTGGAGTTTCGATGATAGCAATGCAATTGCGTGGTATGGAATTGATATAGTCCTCTTTATCACATGAAGACAGTAGAGCAGAGACTATAGACAAGAAAAAGAATATTTTACGGAATTCCTTAAACATAATATTATCTATCAACTATAACTGTTATTTTCTGAGTAAAAGCTGTGCCATCATTACTGCACTTAATGCGGCTGTTTCCGTACGCAGTCTTGCTTTTCCCAGTGAAACTGATTTGTATCCGTTTTTTATAGCGTATTCTACTTCGTTGACAGAAAAGTCGCCTTCTGGTCCGATTAATACGGTAACATCCTTGTTTATCGACTGTTGCTTGTCGTTGTTTAAACTAAGAAGTTCGTCAAATAAATCCGTTCTCTCAATCTCGTCATAGCAGTGGCAAATATACCTGTCTCCAACAGAATGTTCGTCGATGAAACTGTTGAAATGACTCATGGCGTTTACATTTGGCTTCCATGCCTTTCGGCTTTGTTTCATGGCAGACAGGACTATCTTTTCTATTCTGTCTATACGTATTTGGCGACGTTCAGAATTTTTACATTCAAGGAATGATATTTCATCAATGCCTAATTCTGTAGCCTTCTCTGCCATCCATTCTGTCCTCTCCATCATCTTTGTAGGTGCCATGGCTATGTGGATATGTCCATTCCATCCAGGAGTCTGTGGTATTTTCTCGTGGATTTTGTAAACGCATCGTTTATGTGAAGCCATAGTGATTTCTGCCTTGTAGAAGTTTCCCATACCGTCCATAAGGCATATATCGTCAGATTCTTTTAGGCGCAGTACACGGATGGCATGTGTTGCTTCTTCTTCTGGCAGTGCATCGGTGTCCTCTGCGTTAGGAACAAAGAAATAACGTTCTTCTTTCATCGTTTTATCTGTTTCTCCTTTCTATCTCTTTCTTGAACTGTTCTGCAAGTTCATATTTCTCTTCGTCAATACACTTTTGCATGGCAGACTTAAGCATGCCAATAGTAAGGGTGTTTAGAGGCAATGAAACGCCTGTGGCTTCCTCTCCCATATATTTTGTGCTTTGGTGTTGCCACAAAGAATCTTCAACATATAAAGGTATATGTTGGTCGGCATAAGCCAGCAATATACCATCGCTTACCCTTATAGGAAAGGCTGTTCCAGTTTTCTCATCTTCCAATATGGCACGATATTGACCATCATAGATGCTGACAATAATAACCGCCAGTTCCAAATCGGTCATGTACTTTATAACGGCGCTGAGGGTTTCTGGAAGTGTGCGTTCTAACATTTCTGTGGAAATCCTGCGGCTTTTCTCGTCACCTATGTATTTTCCTCTACGAAGTGCAAATTCATGGCGCATGCTTGCATCAACCATGATTGCTATTTGCCTTTCTTCTTTTTCGTCAGTTACTATCAGCAACGAGAAAGAAGCATCATGATTTACATCTGTGACTCCTTGTATTTTCAGGGGAATGCGCATACAGAAATATAGACTTGTGAATTTTTAATGTAATAATGATAATAAAACAAATAAAGAGATAAAAAGATAAAAAGGTAAATGAAAACTCCATGCTAAATATTAACAAAGGGGTTTCCGTTTTACCTTTTTATTTTCTTACCTCTTAGATTGCCTTACGCTTCAGCAGGAGCTTCTGTCTGCTCCTCGGTAGCTGCAGCATTTTCTGCTTCAGCCTCAGCCTTAGCAGCCTCAGCAGCAGCCTTCTTGTCAGCAATAGCCTTAGCCTTAGCTTCGTTGGCTTTCTTCTCAGCAGAAAGGAGAGCCTCCTTAGCTGCTTTCTTTGCCTTTGCCTGGTCAGCCTTCAATGCCTCAAAGCCATTCTGCTTCTGCTGCTTCCAAGCGTCGAACTTAGCCTGTGCTGTTGCTTCATCGAAAGCACCCTTTTTAACACCGCCCTTGAGGTGCTTCATAAGAAGAACGCCCTCGTTTGACAGGATGTTACGTACTGTGTCTGTTGGCTGTGCACCAACCTCGAGCCAGTAAAGAGCACGCTCGAAATTCAGATCTACTGTTGCAGGATTGGTATTTGGGTTGTAAGTACCAATCTTCTCTGTAAACTTACCATCACGTGGAGCTCTTACGTCAGCGATTACGATGCTGTAAAAGGCATAGCTTTTACGACCACCACGCTGCAAACGGATTCTTGTTGCCATTTGTTTGTTTTGTTGTTAAAATTGTTTTTAAATAGATGTGAATATTCTTTCAACTCGTGAAAGCGACTGCAAAGGTACTATTTTTTTCTGACATATATATCTGTACGTGCGTATAAAAGCTGAATTCTTAATTATTTTTAACTTATGCTAAAGGTAATGCGATGTCTTTTTATGTTTTTATGAGTTCTTCTTAAAGGTAAAGTATATTAAATTGATAACCACCAGTTATTTAACTGTTATTCCTCGTGCCTCCATCTGTTTCTTTCGATGTGCAAGGCGAGCTTTCGTCAACTTGCGCATTTTCTCTTCCTCGCTGTCATTGGGGTCAATTTTTACCTGTACGGTACCAGAGTAGCCGCTGTTGTCCTTGAATGAAGACTTAACGGTGCTCGACTGTTCCTTAATCTGACCTGTGCCTCCACATACATGACATTGCCACTTGTTCACTTTTTCACCATTACACTGGTTACAAACGTATTTGCCTTCACCTTCGCATTTCCAGCACACTTTCGTGCCTGTGCCCTTACATGTTTCACATTCAGGGGTGCCCTTGCCATCACACCACTGACATTCGCGCCACTGGTCTTTGACTTGTGTGCCGCCTTTGCCACGACAATGTGAACATACAATTACTTTTGCCCCTTGACACATATTGCAACGCACTTCTTTCTTGCCTAAGCAGAAATCGCACTCGCGTGTACCTTCACCTTTACAGAATGCACAGGTGCGCTCCTCCAATCCAGAACCTTGACAGTTATTACACTGCGTCTGTGCTTTTGCGTACAGCGACGCTATCGCCACCGCTATACAAATAATAAGATACCTTTTCATATTAACAAAGAATTATAAACAAAGTCCATGATAATAATAAACAATAGCTTTTTCATACTCATAGTAATTATCTTTGACGTTCTCTACCGATACTCCACTTTCACATCGTCCTTGCCGGTAATCTCAACCTTGCAACCCTCTGCGAGGATTACTTTCTTGAACCATGCGGCATTGCCGACATGAAGTTTCTCCAGTTTCTTCAGGTTGTGCAGGTCAATTTCTTCCAACGGAGTGTTGCCTACGCCAAATGCCGTGAGGTTTGGAAAATATTTCAGGAAATCATAATTGTCGATGACATTGCTGCGACCACCTCTTTCGAGGGACAGGAACGTTGCTTCCTTTGCCTCACAGCAGTCCACGATACCGTCACCGTTGGTGTCGATGTCCTTGAAGCACTGCGAGAAGATGTTGTTGTCTTCAATCTTTACAACCGTAACATTTTCTTTGCTTTCCTGGCACTTTGCCTGCTGTTCGCCTTTATTATTGCTCTGTGCATGCGCTGCTACACCAGCTGTCAAAGCAAAGATTAATGATAAAATCAATTTTTTCATAAGCATTAGTTTTTTAGTTGTTTTTATTCGTCATTAGTATGGATGGTACCACGACCAAAGCAACGTGTGCAGAGTACGCTGCCTTTTCCACTACATGTACGGCAGGCGTTATATCCAGTTCCCTCACAAATTCCACAAGTGTAGGTTTTGTTTTGGAATGTCACTTGGCCTGAACCACCGCATTTCGCACATTTGTAATATGGCTTGCCATTACAACTCGAACATGTCTTGCTGCCACTGCCGCCACAACCGTCGCATGTACGCTCACCTGTTACGGTGAAACTCATTGCTGTCATTGCTATCGCAACAATCAACAATCTTTTAATAATCTTCGCTTTCATAGTTTCAAGTTTTAGTTTTATTATAAACATTATTTATATACCAACTTTGCCTTCTCGCCCTTGTAGGCTACGGGATACTTGATTTCTGGCTTGCATCCCTTGGCAAGTATAATAGTCTTGAGCATACGGCAGTCTGACAAATCCAGTTCCTTCAGTTTGGGGCAACAGCTTACGTCAACTGTCTCAACATAGGTGAGGCCTGCATGAAAGTATTCCAGGTTGGGAAAATACTGTAGGTCTTCATACGACTTGATATTACGTATGAAACTCTTGAATACCATAAAACTGAGTCGCGTCACGGCCTTGGCCTCATCAATGGATATTTCTCCATCCTTGTCAGAGTCTATTTTATTAATGCGTAAACAGAACTCCTTGACTGATTCATCTGTAAATGCCACATAGTCCTTAACGATGGCTTCTGTCTGTCCTACAGTAAAGTATAGGTTCTTCAGTTCCTCAATACCATATTTACACGGAACTTCTAACTTACCATTGCGCCAGATACCGTATGCGCCATATTCCTTGCTAACGATATAGCATACGCTGCCATCCTGCTCTATCTTCTCGCAATAATCATACTCCTCCATGAGTGCACGGATGGTATCGTCCTTAACATAGTATTGCATCTCTATATATGCTTTGCCTGAGGGGTATGTTATCTCTGGCTCGCAACCATCAGCAAGAATAATCTTATTAAGGAACAGAGCATTGGTGAGGTTGAGCTTCTCTAACTTTTCAAGACAGTGCAGGTCTATGCACTCCGCAGCGGTATTGCCCACAGACAATGCTTTGAGGTTTGGAAAATGTTTAAGGAAATCATAGTTTTCGATGATATTGCTCCGGCCACCTTTATCCAAGACAAGAATTGTTGCTGCCGCCGCTTCTGTTGCATCAACTATACCATCACCATTTGTGTCTAAATCCTTGAAGCAATTAGAGAACATGCTCGGTTCCTTCAAAGAGATAATAACATCAGAACCTGGTGCTTCAACATTCTGTGCCATTATGAATGTTGGGCCAAACAATATGGTTATAAAAGATAATACAGTGTGTCTCATAATGTTTTCCAATTTAAAGGTTAAAAGATTAAGGTGTTATGTCGTTTTTCTATTGGTTTTAAATAATAGGTGTTTTAACTTAAAGATGTGTAATGGTATCTGCCACAAAGTTAAGAATAAAAAAGATAAATTCCAAGAAAAATACAATAAAATTTTGATTTTGTCATCATTTTTTTGTTTTTGGGCATAAAACAGCTCTCAAATTGTTTTAATGAGAGCTGTTTCTTTTCATTCTTTTACTTTTCTCCTGACCTTTACAGAAATAGTCATTTTTGCCATATCTCAAAACCAATATTTGTTAATTGCAAGTGCAAATATAGTGAAATCTCACCATTTCTGCGTATTTTTGCCGATAATTATAATATTATTTGTGAAATGACGAGGCAGCGGCAACTATATATCCAGCTTATTCCATTCTGCCATATTTCATTTCCTCTCCCTGCTTGTCATACTGCTTGCGCTTACCGACGGGAGGCTCAGTCAAGATTATCTTAACCACTGCAGTACGTTCAAGACTGCGGGCTATGGCATCATCGAAGGCGTCCATGTGACGAGGGAGAAATCGCTGGCAGATGGCTCTCAAAGCGGCAATTTTCTCTTCTCTGTCTGTCACTATCTCAGCTTTACCAACAGCCGTTGCCGACTTATACTGCAAGGTAAAACTACCATCTTTCGGCCCGACAGTAGGTGCACACTTGGTTACCGCCGACAGGAATACGGTCGGACAGTGTGTTATGCAGTCAAGCTTGTCGCCTTCCAAAGCACAATGGAAATAAAACGTTCTTTCGTCTGTACGCGCCAGCGACAGGGGCAATCCGTAAGGAGTTCCATCAGGTCGCGTCATGCTTACTGTTACGTATGGAGCCTTATCCAACACCTCCAATGCGAAGGCGGCATCCATCTCTCTACTTGCTTTTCTCATATTAATATGTTTATCACTTTTTAAAAAACTTTCGTACGGTATGTTTCTCTCGTTCTATCCTGCTCATAATTCATTGACATTCTCTATTTGGGGCACTAAGTTACAAAAAAACTCAGACATAACGACATATCTGAGATTTTAATAGGCGTATTTTATGTTTTATTGGGAAATGTAATGAAATATGCTCTTCTCTTTATTTAGAAGATAGTGTCTTTTTTATAATTAATGGGTAATTAATGAATCTTCGTGTTTTCTTCTAACCTTAATGACCACATTATGGCTCACAGATTACAAAGGATTGTAATGGATTATTCCTTCTCTTCGGCTTTTCTTATTAATGTCATTAATGCTATTTATCCGCGAATCTGTGGGAGATAACTTCACGGGGATTATATGTTTAGGTGTTTTTGACACTTTGATATGTTTGCAGTTATTTCTGTTTACAAAGTGTCAAAATAAAAAGTGCCGTCAGAAAACTCAAAATAGAGCTTCTGACGGTACTTTTTTATGCGTGTTTCGGGGTGTAAATGGCTATTGAAATGTAATTAGGCACCTTTTACATTGTAATTAGATAGCTTTTACCTCGTAAAACCTATGCTTTTACAGTGTAATTTGGGCGCTTTTACAGTGTAATATGATAGCTTTTGCAAAGCGAAAAAACAGCCTCAAAAATTAAAGTCTTTATTGTCAGCGATTTGCAAAAATCGCTATTTTCGGCTGTACGAAACCAGACGGAAAATATTTTCAAATATCACAAGGAAATGAGGGTAGGGGAAATCAAAGTGTAAGATTAGTTTTCTGTTTTGTGACAAAATGTAAAAATCCTTGCGATATGTTCTTCCAAAACGAATGTTTGGTGACTATATTGCAAGGATTATTAGAAATATCGTATTTCCTTTAGTTTATTTGTATAGGTATCGCTTGATACTCTTCTTTGGCGTTTTCTCAAACTCCTCGTTGTGAATCTCAATATGTGAGATCTTGCAATATGGAGGTTGAGTAGCATTGAGTTGCTCAAGGTTCTTTTTCATCAGATCCTCTACGTCGTCGCTGCTCATGTTCTGGGCAGAGCAAGCATCCATATCTGGGTATACCAATGCAACTAATTTTGTGTCACGCTGCACTACGATGCTTTCGTTTACCATAGGGAGGGAGTTTAGAGCGTCTTCTATCTCCTCCGGGAATATGTTTTGTCCACTTGGACCAAGCAACATATTTTTGGAACGTCCCTTAATGAAGACATTTCCTTTTTTGTCCATTATGCCCAAATCACCGGTATGATACCATCCGTCTTTGTCTATGGTGTTTTGTGTGGCCTCATCATTTTTGTAATATCCCAGCATTACATTCAGACCACGGGCCAATATCTCTCCTGGCTCCTTTTGTGGGTGTTTGCTGTCTATTTTTACTTCCATGTGAACCACCTGGCGGCCGCATGAGCCCGCTTTGTGTGTATGCCAGTCAGCATACGTTATGATTGGGGCGCACTCTGTGGCTCCATATCCGACGGTGACAGGGAATTTTATGTCTTTCAAGAAAGCCTCAACTTCCTGGTTAAGTGCGGCTCCTCCCACGATGACCTCATATAATCTTCCGCCAAACGCATCAAGAACCTGTTTGCGTATGCGCTCCTTGATTTTGACTCCCAGGACAGGTGTCTTCATCAATACCTTGATAGAAGGAGTAATCTTTGGGAATACCTTTTTACGAATGATTTTCTCTATTACAAGAGGAACGGCAATGATTATGATTGGTTTTACATCCTTGAAAGCCTGTGCCACTACTGCTGGTGACGGTATTCGTGTCAGATAGTATATATGGCAGCCGGTCATGAATTCCTTGATAAATTCGAATGCCATGCCATACATGTGCGCCATGGGCAATATGGAAATGGTATTGTCACCGGGATTCAATTCTCCATCAAGGACTTCAGAAGCGAAATCAAGATTAGACCACATTGCCCTATATGGAATCATTACGCCCTTTGAAAAGCCTGTCGTGCCGGAGGTGTAGTTGATTATACAAAGTTCCTCCGGATTCTCTTCCTTGTAGTAATTGATAAATTCTTTTCGGAAATATTTAGGATATCTTTCTCCGAAAAAACGGTTAAGATTCTCACGCGCATTTGTCAATGCCTCTGAACGGGAAATCATCAACGAATAATCGGGTATGTTGATAATACCCTCTAACGCAGGCATTTTGTCAGGGTCTATCTGCTTGGCTACGACGTCGCCTACAAACAGAAGCTTTGCCTCAGAGTGGTTGACAATATGGTGTATCTGTTCTGCAGTGAATTCATGCAGGACAGGTACTGCTACAGCGCCATACGTAAGAGTAGCAAGGAATGCGACAGCCCAGTTGCTCATGTTTCGACCACATAAAGCTATGCGGTCACCTTTTACAACACCACTGTTTTCAAACAGGATATGCAGTTTCTCTATTTTCCTTGCTACATCCTGATATTGGAGGGTTGCCCCTTTGTAATCTGTCAGGGCATCTAAATCCCAGTGTTTTTTTATGCTATCTTCTATTTGAGCATTAAAACTTGGTACTTTTTCCATGTATTAGTATGCTAATGAAATATTTTAGTGCACATTTTTTCTAATATTGTGCAAAGTTAAGTTTTTTTTTGCACACTGACAAATAAAAGTGTGCAATAATTTGAATTAAATATAAAATAATACATAATTATATGGTTTTTCCGTGTTTTTTTGTTAACTTTGCATTAAATTAGTGTAATTTGTATTACTCCTATGGGATTTTTTGGATTTTTCAACAAAAACAAGAAAGAAACACTTGACAAGGGTTTGGAAAAAACCAAGCAAAGTGTATTTGAAAAAATTACTCGAGCCGTTGCTGGCAAGGACAAGGTTGACGATGAGATATTGGACAATCTGGAAGAAGTGCTTGTGACCAGTGACGTTGGTGTTGACACTACACTTAAGATTATTGAACGTATAGAGTCACGTGTGGCACGCGATAAATATGTTTCCACAGCCGAGTTGAAGGGTATTCTCCGTGAGGAAATCGTTGATTTGCTCGCAGAGAATAATACCGGTGACAATGAAGCATGGGATTTTCCGACAGATCATAAACCGTATGTAATTCTTGTCGTGGGAGTGAATGGCGTGGGCAAAACCACTACGATAGGTAAACTGGCATGGCAGTTTAAGGAAGCCGGAAAGAAGGTTTATCTTGGTGCGGCCGATACATTCAGGGCAGCAGCTGTAGAACAACTCGTGATATGGGGAGAGCGAGTAGGGGTTCCTGTGATAAAACAACAGATGGGAGCTGACCCTGCAAGCGTGGCGTTTGACACATTGTCGTCAGCAAAAGCAAATGATGCAGATGTCGTAATCATCGACACGGCGGGCAGATTGCACAACAAGGTCAATCTCATGAACGAGTTGAAGAAAATAAAGGATGTGATGAAGAAAGTGGTTCCTGATGCACCTGACGAGGTGCTGCTCGTGCTTGATGGCTCTACTGGCCAGAATGCATTTGAACAGGCAAAGCAATTTTCGGCAGTCACACAAATAAGCAGTCTTGCCATAACAAAACTTGATGGTACCGCCAAGGGTGGGGTGGTGATTGGTATCAGTGACCAGCTAAAAGTACCTGTTAAGTATATAGGGTTAGGCGAGGGCATGACTGACCTGCAATTGTTCAACCGTAAAGAATTTGTAGAATCTTTATTTGGATGAAACAAAATAGAATAGATATAATCACTATGGGGTGTTCCAAGAATCTTGTTGACAGCGAAGATCTTGGACGGTTGTTTGGCAGTAAAGGCTATAATGCCGTACTTGATGCTGATGTCGTAAGAGGTGAAATAGTGATTATTAACACATGCGGCTTTATTGAAGATGCAAAACAAGAGAGCATAGATACAATACTGCAATTTGTTGATGCGAAGGAAAAAGGGAAGATAAAGCATCTATATGTAATGGGTTGCTTGTCACAACGATACAAAGAAGAGTTGGAGCAAGAGATACCACAAGTAGATAAGTATTACGGCAAGTTTGATTATAAAGGACTGCTGGATGATATAGAGAAAATTTATCATAACACCAGTACAGACAATACAGGCAGCATCAAGAAAAATAGAAATCATTATTGCTATATAAAGATTTCAGAGGGATGTAACAGGCAATGTGCATATTGTGCAATACCAATCATAACAGGTAAACACAAAAGCAGAAAGATAGAGGACATACTCAACGAGGTTAGGGAACGGGTAAAAGAAGGCATTACGGAATTTCAGATTATTGCGCAGGAGCTTACTTTCTATGGAATGGATTTGTATGGTGAGCGTAAACTTGCAGATTTGATAGACCAGATGTCTGATATTGAAGGAGTGAAATGGATTAGGCTTCACTATGCATATCCTAATCAGTTCCCGATGGACATATTGCGCGTAATGCGTGAAAAGAGTAATGTTTGTAAGTATTTGGATGTAGCCTTGCAGCATGTCTCGACCTCTGTGCTTGACAGAATGCACAGGAATACCACAAAAGAAGAAACCATTGAATTCATAAAGAGATTGAGAGAAGAAGTACCTGGAATTACACTTAGGACAACGATGATGGTCGGTTTCCCAGGTGAAACAGAAGAGGAGTTTCAGGAATTGCTGGATTTCGTGAAGTGGGCAAGGTTTGAGCGCTTGGGAGCGTTTGCATACTCTGAGGAAGAGGGAACGTACAGTGCGGAAAACTATGAAGACAATGTCTCGGCTGAAACGAAACGTACACGCCTGGACAAACTAATGCGCATACAACAAAGAATTTCGGCAGAGATACAGGAACAGACAATCGGCAAGGAAATGCAGGTTGTGATAGACAGGAAAGAGGGTGAATGGTATGTGGCACGTTCAGAATCTTCCTCTCCTGAGATTGATCCAGAAATATTGATTCCGATAAACGAGAAAAGACTCCTGCGAGGACATTACTATAATGTGAGAATTGTTGGAGCTGAGGAGTTTGACTTATATGCGACAGTAAATACAACAGTAAATAAATGACAAGAAGATGAACAACAAAGAATTTATTGCAGCATTATCCCGTAAATCTGGGTACAGAATTGAGGATACACAGAATATGGTTAGAACCATAGTGTATAATATCGTCGACAGACTGACAGAAGGCGATTCTGTCAATATTGGCGGGCTTGGTAGTTTTGACGTAAAAAAACGCATGGAACGTATCATTACCAATCCCAGCACTGGTCACAAAATGCTTGTGCCACCGAAATTGGTGGTGAATTTCAAACCTGTATCATCACTTAAAGAAAAGGTGAAATAATAACCCCTTAAAGAATTTACGACTATGTTAACAATAAAAGACATTGCACGAATACTGATATCTCAGCATAAGGTAAGAACTGACGATGCAGAGGCTTTTATAGCCCAGATGATTGAAGTCATTAATGAGGGTCTCATAAGTGACAGGCAGGTTAAAATCAAAGGTTTTGGTACTTTTAAACTGCAGACGGTAAAGGAACGCGACAGCATCAGCGTAAGTACTGGCGAGAGAGTAACCATAGGTGAACATGACAAGGTTACATTCACACCGGATAGTGTGATGCGCGACCTCATCAATAAGCCATTTGCACAGTTTGAAACTATCATAATAGAGGATGATAGTCTTTTGGAGGAGATAACAGAGCCTGAGGAGACTATTGTTGATAATGTCGTTACGAAAGACACAGAGGAAGTTGATACTCCTGAAGTTCCCTCTGAGACAATAGCACCAAGTGCCCTCTATAGTTCAGAGAATGAAGTTCCTTCTGATGAGAAAGTTGTTGTTGACGATTCTGCGGATAATGTGGAAGTAGTTGATGAAGTTGCAGAAAAAGAAGAAGAAATTGTAGAAACACTTCAGCAGACTGTGATTGAAAAAGAAACGGCTGAATCAATCGAGGAAAGCGTGCAAGAAAATATAGAAGAAGTAATAGAGGAGGTTGAAGAGAAAACAATAGAAGAGGAAGTGCCTGCAGCAGTACCAGCAGTAGCTGCAGTAGTAGAAAAGGAAGAAGATGAAGTAGAAGAGCAGCAGATAGAGGAGAAAGAGGAAATACCTGCAGCGGTAGCAGCAGTAGCAGCAGTAGTAGAAAAGGAAGATGATGAAGTAGAAGAGCAACCGGTAGAAGAAGAAAAAGAAGAGGAAGAAGAGAATGAAGAGAAAGAAGAGAAAGAAGAGCAGCCGGTAGAGGAAGAAGACGAGAAGGAAGAAGATGATGATGAAGATGAAGAAGAAGAAATTGACGATGATTATGATTATGACGAAGGAGAACATTCTCCGATGTTTTATGGTTTAGTCAGCGGAATAACATGTGCAATTTTATTCTTCGCTATCGGCTATTACGCATGTATGAATGGATGGCTTGACAGGTGGTTCCCAAGACAAAATGTTCAGAACGTAACACAGCAAGATTCTGTGGCCAAGCAGCCTGTTCAGGCGTTGCCAGCAGATACAGCTGTAATGACAGATACAGCAAAACCAACAGAAGAAGTGGCAGCACCCAAGCAAGAGAAAGAAGATGTTGTGTCCATGGATGAATACAGCCAAAAGGATACACGCGTAAAAACTGGTGCATGGGTGATAACAGGAACTCAAACAGAGGTGACTGTTAAGGCAGGACAGACTCTGAAATCTATTTCCAAAGCTTATCTGGGACCAGATATGGAATGTTATGTTGAAGTATATAATGATAAGAAGACAGTCAAGGCTGGCGATGTCATTAAGATACCTCAGTTAAAACCCAAAAAACAATCGAAGAGATAATATACTGTTTTTGAAAGGCGATAACATTATTAAATGAATATATTTAATGAATTGATGTCTCAGCAGAATGTTGGAATACACATGTTTACTGAGATAGATGGAGATATTGACAAAATGTTAAAGGCAGGGCAGGAAGGTGATGTCCCTGTGCTGATAACCAGGAATATGGTGAATTTTCCTGGTGTATTGACAACTGTGACGATAGCACGTGATGCTACGCGGCAGTTGGTTAAGTATATAGAAAAGCATCCGCAGGAACAGTTTGCTATGTTCTGCCAGAAGGATGTAAACATAGAAGAACCCGATGCGAGTGATTTGTGTGAACATGGTGTCTTGGCACATTTTCTTAAGGTGTTTGAGATGCCTGGTCAGCAAAATAGATATGCTTTCATCGCACAGTCACTGACGAGGTGTAAGATTACGAATGTCGTTTCGGAAGAACCGTTTCTTCGTGCACATGTGGTACCAATTCCAGAGGCCGCCCCAGAAAAGGATGACCTGGAATATAACACTATCTTGTCTGACCTGCGCAAACGTGTCGTTGAGTATATGAACAAGAGTGATACCATTCCATTTGAATTGCAGTTGTCATTGCATAGCGTTGACAATAGCGAGATGTTTTTGAATATGGTATCATATTATATGCCTATAAAACTGTCTGAGAAGATGAAACTTCTTGCATGTGATGATTTGAAGATGCGAGCATTTGAACTTCTTCAGATAATGAATCGTGAGATTCAGTATGCAAATCTTAGATTAGATATTCAAAATAGGACACAGCATACCATCAACGACGAACAGAAACAATATTTTCTGCGTCAACAGCTGAAAAGTATTAATAAGGAATTAGGACAACAGGATGGTGGTCCTGAGAAAGCGAAATTGCTTGAAAAAGCAAAAAACAAGCTTTGGCCGGAGAAGATAAAAGAAGCCTTTGAAAAGGAAATGGATCGACTCGACCAAATGCATGTTAACAGCGCAGATTATAATACGCAACTGACATATCTGCAACAAGTCGTGGATCTTCCATGGGGCGAATATACTAATGACAATCTTGACTTGAAACGTGCTGAGAAGGTTTTGAACAAGAATCATTATGGCATGGAGAAAGTTAAGGAGCGTATCTTGGAATATATTGCAGTACTCTCACTCCGTGGTGATCTGAAATCTCCTATTTTATGCTTGTTTGGTCCTCCAGGTGTTGGTAAAACCAGCCTTGGTAAAAGTATTGCAGATGCTTTACAGAGAAAGTATGTGCGTGTCAGTCTTGGTGGCTTACATGATGAAGCTGAGATACGTGGACATAGACGCACGTATGTCGGTGCCATGCCAGGTCGTATCATCAAAAGCATAGAAAAAGCAGGAACGAGTAATCCCGTGTTTATCTTAGATGAAATAGACAAGGTAACAAGAGAAACTCATAATGGCGACCCTGCTTCTGCATTGCTTGAGGTATTGGATCCTGAACAGAATAATTCTTTCCATGATAACTATCTGGATATGGATTATGATCTTTCCAAAGTGATGTTTATTGCTACAGCCAATGACCTCTCTACTATACCTGGTCCATTGCGTGACCGTATGGAAATAATAGAAGTCAGCGGATATACAACAGAAGAGAAAACGGAAATAGCCAAGCGTTATCTCTTGCCACGCGAGAAAGATAAAACGGGACTGAAATCAGAAAAAGGATTGACCATACGCAAGGCTGCCATTGAGAAAATAATAGAGAAATATACAAGGGAGAGCGGTGTAAGACAATTAGAGAAGCAAATTAATAAAGTCTTGCGTAAGTTGGCATTCTATAAGACCCGTGATGGAGAATTACCATACGACAAGATTTCCAACGACAACCTGGAAGACCTTCTGGGGAAACCGCCATTCTATCGTGATATTTACCAGGGAAATTCATACGCTGGAGTTGTCACAGGATTGGCATGGACCAGCGTGGGTGGAGAGATTCTGTTCATAGAAACCAGTCTGTCTAAAGGTAAAAATGCGAAACTTACCTTAACGGGCAACCTTGGTGATGTGATGAAAGAAAGTGCAGTAATAGCTTTAGAGTATGTAAAAGCACACACAAAATATTTGAATATTGATCCACGTATATTTGATAGCTGGAACATACATATACATGTACCAGAAGGTGCAACACCGAAGGATGGTCCATCAGCAGGTATCACTATTGCAACGTCAATAGCATCAGCCCTTACACAAAAGAAAGTTCGAAAGAATGTTGCAATGACTGGCGAGATAACCTTGCGTGGTAAGGTGCTCCCGGTGGGAGGTATAAAGGAAAAGATTCTGGCTGCAAAACGTGCAGGAATAACAGATATAGTCCTGTGTGAAGCCAACAGAAAGGACATAGAAGAGATTGCGCCGGAATATTTGAAAGGCGTGACTTTCCATTACGTTGAGAAAGTTAGAGATGTGTGGGAATATGCTCTCACAGACGAATTGGTTGATAACCCCATAAGCTTTACAATAGAAGAATGACATTTGAATTGCAACATACAGATGGGTATAGTTCTGCTCGTGCTGGCAAACTATCAACCAGTCATGGGGATATTTTTACCCCCATATTTATGCCTGTGGGGACAGTTGGCAGTGTGAAAGCCGTTCACTTTGAAGAACTGCGTCGTCAGGTGAAAGCGCAAATCATATTGGGTAACACATATCATCTGTATCTGCGTCCAGGACTGGATATCTTGAAAAGGGCAGGGGGACTGCACAAGTTTATTGGTTGGGAACGCCCTATACTTACAGATTCAGGAGGCTTTCAGGTTTTTTCTTTGACGGGAATACGCAAACTGAAGGAAGAAGGATGTGAGTTCAGAAGTCATATAGATGGCTCTAAGCACTTTTTCACTCCAGAAAACGTCATGGATACAGAACGTGTGATTGGTGCCGACATAATAATGGCTTTTGATGAATGTCCTCCGGGCAAGAGTGATTGGCAGTATGCACGCAACAGCCTGTCACTGACACATCGCTGGCTTGACCGGTGCATAAAGAGATTTAACGAGACAGAACCATTATATGGCTATGAACAGAGCCTGTTCCCAATAGTTCAAGGTTGCACGTATAAAGATTTACGAATAGAGTCTGCAAAATATATTGCTGACAAGGGATGTGATGGTAATGCAATCGGTGGTTTGGCAGTAGGAGAGCCAACAGAAGTGATGTACGAGATGGTAGAAATCGTAAATGACATCTTACCGAAAGACAAGCCACGATACCTCATGGGTGTGGGAACTCCATGGAATATTCTTGAAAACATCGAAAGAGGTGTAGATATGTTTGATTGCGTAATGCCTACAAGGAATGGACGTAATGCTTTGTTATTCACGTATGAAGGTACGATGAATATGAAAAACAAGAAATGGGAGGATGACTTTACACCACTTGACATTAACGGCTGTGATATTGACCAAATAACAAGCAAGGCATATCTTCATCATCTGTTCAAGGCACAAGAGTATCTTGCTCTTCAGATTGCAAGCATACACAACCTTGCTTTTTATTTGAGATTGGTAACTGATGCGCGTGAGCATATAATAAAAGGTGATTTCACACAATGGAAAAGAACCGTTATAGACAATATGCAAAGAAGATTGTAGATGTGACATCTGCAATAGGCAACAAGGTCGCGCCATACATGAAGTGGTTGAAAGAACACATTCTGCCCTTCTTGTATGTCAAGCGTCTTGACAGGTATATAATAGGAAAGTTCATAGGTACATATTTCTTTGCCATACTTCTTATTATAAGTCTTGCTATTGTCTTTGATTTCAACGAGAACCTGTCAAAGTTCACAACTTACCATGCACCGTGGAAAGCGATAGTCTTTGACTATTACATGAACTTTGTTCCATATTTTGCTAATTTGTTCTCACCATTATTCGTATTTATTGCTGTGATATTCTTTACATCAAAAATGGCGGGTAATTCTGAGATAATATCAATATTGGCAGCAGGCGTTAGTTTCAAACGACTTCTGAGGCCATATATGTTTTCGTGTGTCTTCATCTCGGCTTTGTCTTTCTTCTTGTCTGCCTATGTCATACCTCATGGCACAGTGATAAGACAGAACTTTGAATCCTTATACAAGAACAACAAAAAAAATACTTCAGCTGAAAATGTGCAACTGCAAGTAGATAAAGGTGTTATTGCCTATATTCAACATTATGACAATAAGTTGAAACGTGGTTATGGTTTTTGCCTTGATAAGTTTGAAAACAAGAAACTCGTGTCACACATGACTGCCTCAGAAATACAATATGATACAATTTCTGATTCAAAATATCATTGGAAGGCGCAAAACTGGAAAATACGTGAGATGCGTGGAATGAAAGAGCACATCACCAGTGGTATGCAGCGTGACACTGTTATTCAGATGGAACCCATAGACCTTGTATATTCCAAAGGACAGCAAGAAACTTTTACTTCGCCTGAATTGCAAGATTATATCTCTAAACAGATAAATCGTGGTTCAAGCAATGTAGTACAATATCAAGTGGAGTATCATAAAAGAATAGCTACAAGTTTTGCATCTTTTATTCTGACAATAATCGGAGCCTCACTGTCCTCACGCAAGCGTAAGGGAGGAATGGGAATGTACCTTGGTTTGGGACTAGCCTTGAGTTTCTTGTATATAATGTTACAGACTGTATCTTCGACATTTGCCATCAATGCAGGCACGCCACCTATGTTGGCGGCGTGGATTCCCAATATTCTTTTTGCGATTGTTGCATGGTTCTGTTACAAACAGGCGCCAAATTGATTCAGAAAAAATCACAAATCGACTGTAAAAATCTATAATGGAAGAAAAAACGACATATTTCGACGAAACATTATTAAGCGATAACATCCTTGACGCTCTGTATGATATGCATTTTGATGTGTGCACTCCCATACAAGCTGCATGCATAGATCCAATCATTGAAGGGCATGATATTATGGGAGTGGCTCAAACCGGTACGGGAAAAACCGCTGCTTATCTGTTACCTGTATTATCAAAATTGGATGAGGGAGGCTTTCCTGAGGATTCCATTAATTGTCTTGTCATGGCTCCAACCCGTGAATTGGCACAGCAGATAGACCAGGCCATGCAAGGTTTTGGCTATTATCTTAATGGAATAAGTTCTGCTGCTGTATATGGAGGTAACGATGGTAATCGATATGATCAGGAATTGGCAGCATTGCGCAGGGGCGCTTCTGTTATCATAGCTACTCCCGGACGATTGATATCCCATCTTCAAATGGGCAATCTGGATTTGTCTAAACTGTCATTCTTTATCCTTGACGAGGCTGATAGAATGCTCGATATGGGTTTTTCGGAGGATATTCTGACGATAGCTAAGGGAATACCGGATACATGCCAGACGATAATGTTTTCAGCTACAATGCCGGACAAAATAGAAAGTCTTGCCAATACACTGCTGAAAAATCCGGTAAATGTCAAGATTGCTGTCAGTAAACCTGCAGAAAAGATTCAACAGTCAGCATACGTATGCTATTCTCCTCAGAAGATACGTATACTCAAATCCATCTTCAAGAATGGTTTTAAACCAGAGCGTGCCACACCAGATGAACCTCCAATGAAACTTGAGAGAGTGATAATATTCTCAGGTAAGAAGCAGAGGGTTAAGGAAATAGCACGTTCTTTGAAACAGATGAAGGTGAATTGTGGCGAGATGCATTCAGATTTATCACAGGCGGAACGCGACGAAATGATGTATAAGTTCAAATCGGGCGAACTGGATGTTCTCGTAGCCACAGACATTGTGGCGCGCGGCATTGACATTGATGACATTGTCATGGTAATCAACTATGATGTACCACATGATGTAGAAGACTATGTGCATCGCATTGGACGCACTGCGCGTGCTGAGCGTGACGGCGTTGCTATAACGCTCGTTTCAAGTGATGACATATATTTATTTAAGAAAATAGAGGAATTTCTTGAACGTGAAATATTAAAGAATCCATTACCCAAGGAGGTTGGTGAAGGTCCTGAGTATAAAATCACTTCAAACGGAAGAGAGTGGGGGAGAGACAAGAAACGCTCCGACCGGAAGGGGGGCAACAGGAATAGAAATAACAAACATAATAACAACAAAAAACATACTACTAATGGACAAACAAATCAAAAACGTGTGCGGCCTCAGAAGAAAGGATTTTCGCACGACAGTAAACGGAAAACAGACTGATCTTTACATCTTACGTAATTCACACGGCTATGAAGTGGCAGTGACCAATTATGGTGGTGCCATTGTTGCCATAATGGTGCCAGACAAGGATGGTCAGTTGGCAAACGTGATACAGGGTCACGATAATATTGATGATGTCATCAATTCTCCTGAACCATATCTTTCAACGCTGATTGGCAGGTATGGTAATCGCATTGCTGCAGGCCGTTTCACTCTTGGAGGAAAGGAATATAGTCTGAGCATAAACAATGGTCCAAATTCACTTCATGGCGGCCCGACAGGTTATCATGCACAAGTATGGGATGCAATACAGATGAGTGAACAGTCGCTTGCTCTGTCACTGCTTGATCCATATGGCCATGAAGGTTTTTCTGGCGAGGTGCGCATCAATGTGGAATATACATGGACAGACGATAATGAACTGAAAATCGATTATCTTGCACAGACAAACAAGAAAACGATAATCAATTTGACACACCATGCGTTTTTCTCTCTGACAGGTATAGCAAATCCTACACCAACCATTGACGATCTGCAATGCGAGGTTAATGCTGATTTCTATTGCCCGATAGATGAGACAAGTATCCCTACAGGCGAGATATTGAAGGTTGAAAATACACCATTTGATTTCCGTACGATGAAAGCCGTCGGTCAGGACATCAATGCTGACAACGAGCAGATAAAGAATGGTGCAGGCTATGATCACTGCTGGGTGCTCAATAAAAAAGAAGTCGGTGAGTTGTCGTTTGCTGCCCGCATTATAGAGCCAAAGAGCGGTCGCACAATGGAGTGCTGGACAACAGAGCCGGGTGTGCAGGTCTATACTGACAACTGGGCAAGTGGCTACACCATTCAGAATGGATGCACAGCTCCTCGCCGTTCAGCCATCTGTTTTGAGGCTCAGCATTTCCCTGATTCTCCAAACAGAGCTTTTTTCCCACCAGTGGTATTAAATCCTGGCGAACACTATCGTCAGACTACCATATACAAATTTGGTGTAAATAAATAATTAAAGTATAATCCGCAATAAGTTGATTTATTGCGGATTATTTTTTTTAGTGTTTATGTTCGTGATGGTGATGACAGCAGCAATGTTCTTCCTTGCTCATATAATGTTTCAACAAAGCGAAGATGAGCAGTAATGCAAGCAGTATGGTACATGAGATATTAAACCATGATACACCTGCTGCCTCCTGACACTGTGCAGATTTCATCAATACAGGCATAAACCATTCCGTCGGCATTTGGTCAATTATGAACCCTGCCGTAACAGTGCAGGCTATTATTGAGAACAGATAGAGTAGGAGAGTCTTCCGTCCCAGCACCTTGTTTATAACCAATAGGCTCGCCATGTTGCAGGCCGGTCCGGCCATCAGCAATACCAATGCTGCACCAGGCGTCAGCCCTTTCATTATAAGTGCTACAGCAATAGGAATACTTCCTGTAGCACATATATACATAGGTATGGCAATGCATAAAACCAAGAGCATACTCAGCAATGTATTGTCCTTAAATACTGCAAAAAAGTCATTTGGAACAAACACTGTTATTAGACCTGCAACAATCAAGCCGATTACGAGCCATTTGCCAATGTCTTCCATCATCTCAATAAAAGCATAGCGCAAAGCCTCTTTGACTTTCTCAGAGAATGTCATTTTCGTAACATCAACGTCGTGGTGGCAATGGCATTTTTCACCATATCCTTCATGTTCTTCTGTTTTCTCGTCATTTTTGTCAAATGTATTTATAATTTGTCCGGCAAACAGTGAAGAAATAAAAGCCGTGATTGGTCTGACAATGGCAAATGGAAGTCCCATTATTGAATATGTTGCAGCAATGGAATCTACACCTGTTTCTGGCGTGGCAATTAAAAATGACACGGTGGCTCCTTTGGAAGCTCCGTCTTTCCTCAGCCCCATGGCTGTAGGCAATACCCCGCATGAACAAAGAGGTAAAGGTACTCCGAACAATGCTGCATAAAATACAGAACGAAAATTGTGACCTGACAAATAACGGCTATACACAACTCCAGGAACGAAGGCATGGAGTATGCCAGCAAACAGGAAACCCAGTAGAAGAAATGGTGACATTTCGTTCACCAAAGCAAAAATTTCATCCATGATTTTAATGTTTTTATTTTTCAAATGCAAAATTACTTCTTTTTTTTTGCAATTTAGTTGCAAAAACTTGCTTTTGGCTTAAAAATGTATTACCTTTGCAGTACCAAAGGTTTTCCTGGATTAGGAAAACGTCAATAATTAATCAAAAATACAAAAAATTACTATGGAAAAAACTACGAAAAAATCTGAACCGTCATTTAATACTATGCCCAAGCACTACATCTTGTGTTTTAATGAGAAATGTCTGAAGGCATCCAGATGTCTGCATCGTATTGCTGCTCAAAGCGGGCTACAACAAGATGAATTGCCCAAATGTGTAAATCCTGCTGTATGTAATGAGACTAATTGTCGTCATTATATGGAAAACAAATCAGTTTCTATCGCATACGGTATGATAGATTCTTTTCAGAATGTCAAGGCTTGTCATATTGTGAAGCTACGCACAATGCTTGAAAATTTGTTTGGACATACAGAATATTATCGCCGTCGCAATTCCAGTGTTCCTATTTCTCCAAAGGAACAGGAACAAATCAAAAAGATTTTCAATCAGTTTGGATACGAGGCATCTTTCGACCGTGTTGTAGAAGAAACCCTATGGTAATGCTGTTTTTTAAAACAAAAAACTCTGATACCGATGCTTGGTATTGTTCGTACCAGGCGTCGGTATTAATCGTACCAACACTTGGTATTAGTTGTACCAACCGTTGGTATAAACATAACAACACATTTTCAACAGAATACACATTATGATAAATAGGGATATTAAAACTTGCATTATATGTATATCTTTCTGTTTGTACTTACTTTGTTGTGGTATATATATACCTCCTTTTCTGTTAACCTCATAAATAATGCAGATGAAGTATGTCAGAATGGTAAACCAACAGCAAAGTGCAAAGCGTAATCTCTGCTGAATTTGTGATTGGTGATTGGGAAATGTTCTCTGGATGTTGTATAAACTGGATTAATGGCTTTCATTCCAAGATCCAAACGAAGAATGAAATAATCAAAATTCAGTCGTAGTCCAGCTCCGTATGAAACCGCTATCTCTTTATAAATGCTGTTCCATGTTAACAATCCACCGGGTTGATCTTTGTATTCCCGTATTGTCCAGATGTTGCCTGCATCGATAAACAACGCCCCCTGAAATTTCCAAAACAGATTAGAGCGCAATTCTGCATTAAAATCTAATCTTAAATCACCCGTCTGATTTATGAAATCAATGCGACCGTCCGTGCCACGATAACGGCCGGGGCCAAGTTCTCTCACACTCCAACCTCTGACACTGTTTGCTCCTCCGCTGAAGTAACGTTTTTCAAACGGCAGCATATTGCTGTTTCCGTATGGTATCGCTATGCCGATACGGCTGTGAAGAGCCAATGTGTTGCGATCGTCTATCTTGTAATTGTATGTGTAATCTATATCGGTTTTTATGTATTGCGCAAAGGCAACACGAAGAAACATGTCCTGTCCCATGTCATTTCGCTTAAAGTCGAAAATCTTGGACATTCCTTTGAGCATATTTCCTGCAGTTTCAATGTTGAATTTTAAAGAGTGGATTCCGTCATTATAGCTTAATCCGAAGCCCAATTTCATAATCAGCAGGTTTTCATAATTATAGCGCAATATAGCATTGCGACTATCTGAGGACTCCAAATAGTCATTCTTGAAAGTTTCTGAAATCCAAGGCATTGAAACGTAGTCAATGTCCAGGAAATCGAAAGTGTACCCTACCCTATTTGTAGAACTGCCCCAGCGGTATCTCCATGTTCCGCCGAATACTCTGCGGTGAAACTCTGGGCGATTTTGTCTATTGTAATTGATTAAGAACTCGGTAATGCTTCTGTGCCTGCGCCTGTAATTCCTTGATATTCCAGGGCATAGAAATTCAGGGAAAGAGAGTTTTGCCTCAACACCATATTCTTCGTAGTTGTTGTCAGTATATCCCTCTAAGCCTTTGATTGCTTCAAAGGCACCGCGGGCACTAAGACTGAATGATTCGCTACCATGAAACAGATTCCTGTTTTCATATGTTAGTGATAATGCTGCTCCCAAATCACCGGCGGTGTTGGTGCCTTCTGGTTGTAATAATATACTGTGTGTATTTCGCTGCGATATGGATACTACTGCATCAAGTAAATTACTGTCTTCTTGATTATTAGAATCTCTTGCTTCGACAAAAGATATATTTGAAGAACGTACTATTCCCAGATTGGCAAAACGTTTGTATGTCTTTTGCACTTTAGACTCGTCGTACAGTTCTCCTTCGCAAAAAGATGTATTGACGTCTAGTACGCGCGGTCTTATGCGCAATGGATGATTTTGCGGACTTGTATAGCTTATGTTGCGGATGTGGTAATATGGATGCGAAGTAAACTCGTCGTTGCTTGAACGTCTGAATAGTCCGATGTTCATGGTTACATCGACAATTCGCTCATTATGCGAACTGTCCACGTTATATGTAACATTCTCTTTATTGAAATAGCGGTAGCCATTGTTGTTCAGCCATGACGTGAGGCGTTTGCGTTCAGAGGCGAGACCAGTGACAGAAAATGGCATGCCGTTGCGTATCGAGCCTTGTTCGAGAACATGGTTTGTTTTTAACAAGGAATCTATTCTGTCGTCCAATATGTTGTATGAAACATTTCTGATATGATATTGCTCCCCAGGAATAATGTTATAGTTTACCTTTACGCGTTTTTTGTTTATGTCTTGATTGACAGAAACTTCAGAGTCGAGGTAACCTTGGTTGAACATTACCTGATGTAGGTTTTCACAAGTGGCAATAATTTTTCCTGTATCAACGACGACAGGTGCTTCGCCCCACTTTCGCAATAAACGATTAATTGTTCGTGTTGTATCGCTGCCAGACATAGAATAAATGCCGAGTGGAACTTTAAGAGAAGAAAACCATTTCGTATTTGGTTTCTGCAAGATATATCCGTACAGAATGTTTGGGTCGTAATTCTCGTCAGACGTTGTGATTTTGTTTGAAACGAGCATTAATTCGCCATCACCAAGGTGCTTGGTGCCATCACATGAAAAAAACGCACCAGAAAGTGAAATGACGAAGGAAAATACGATTATATGATGTACTATAGTTTTCATTAACAACGCAAAGTTACATATTTTTCTCGTATCAGACAAGTTTTTCCTTGCTTTATTTGGCAGAACAGATGTTTTTTTGTATCTTTGCACGAAGAAAAATGCAAGGCAATCCTATTTTGCCAATATTGTCACGAATTGTGAAACTGAGCAAGAAAAGCATACTGAAATATACCACGCTGACCTTGGTAAGCCCATTGTGTTTACTGATCTTGTTGATAGCAGCTCTATACCTGCCGCCAGTGCAGAAGTGGGCTGTAGGTGTGGTGAGCGATTACGCCTCCAAGGAAACAGGTATGCAAATAAGCATAGACAGGGTGTTGTTGAGTTTTCCGTTGGATATGTCACTTGAAGGTGTCAAATGCATAAAAACAGACAGTGTTACCAATCTGCCTGATACAATAATGGCGATAGACAAGGCTGTTGCCGGTGTAAGGCTCATGCCTTTATTTAAGAAAAACATAGAAGTGTCAGAACTGGAGCTTCTTGGTGCAAAGTTAAATACGTCTGATTTCGTGCCGCAAGCAAGGATAAAAGGTGTGGTCGGCAGGATTGCGATGGAAGGCTCTGAACCCGTTGGAAAGATTAATTTCGCTAAATCGGATGTTGATTTACAGAAGATTATACTTGACAATGCCCACCTTGACATACAATTGTCAGACACAGTAATAGAAGACACTACAACATCAAAGAATGATTGGCATATAATGGCACAAGAAGTTGCTGTTACAAATTCGGAAATGTTGTTGCACATGCCTGGTGACACGTTGCAGGTTGGGGCTAAGATTAAAGACTTAAGGGCGAACGAGATAAATCTAAACCTATTGGATGAGGAATACAATGTAGGTAAATTGAATGTCTGTGACGCATTGATTACATACGACAATGTATTTGAGAAACGCATCAATACAGGTTTGGACTTTAATCACATGGCATTCGACATATCAAGACTGAATGTGGAATCCATTGCATATAAACAGCCGAATCTAAATCTTGCCATAAAGGAGTGCTCGCTTAAAGAGCAATGTGGATTTGCCATAACGTCACTGAAGGCAGACATTGCTTTGAATGAGTCACATTTATCGATAAATGGAAATGTAAACACACCTTCCAGTTATCTTACGACAGATTCTAAAATCGACTTGACAGCATTTGACGGTGATGACAAAGGCAAAATACACAGTATAATAGATGCCTCTCTCAGCAGAACAGACTTGATGCTTGTTGCAGGAAATTCTTTACCAAGAAATGTAAAGAATGTATGGCCGGCATATCCACTGAATATCAAGGGTGAGGTGTTGGGTAACATGAATGCTGTAAACGTTCCTGGATTGAAAATAGAGATTCCTTCTGTGATTAGTGCAGATTTGAATGGTAATGTGCGTGGTTTCATGAGTTTGGCGGACAATATCTATTCAAAAGACTTTCAGGCTTCCATGCACGTTGATGCAAGGACATACAATATGTCTTTCGTGAAAGCATTCATGGATAGAAACACAGCAAAGATGATAAACATCCCCAATATACATGCTGTGGCAGATATTGATGTAGATGGTGCGAACTATGATGTCAGGTTGAGAGCAAATGAGAATAAGGGAACCGTGGCTGTGAATGCAAAGGTAAATGCGCAGAGTATGGCATACGATGCCAAATTGAAGGCAAACAACCTGAAACTCAACCATTTTGTAAAAGGAATGGGCTTGGGAACATTCTCTGGAAACATTAATGCCAAAGGAAAGGGTTTTGATTATACAGACAAGAAAACCCAGTGTAATCTGACTGCAGACATACGACAGATTCAATATGGAAAATACAACCTCAGCAGTCTAAAGGCAAAAGCCAATATAGCAAATGGATTGGCTGATGTAAAGTTGAATTCTAATAATAAATACATAAACGGAGATGTCAATCTGTCTGCATTGTTGAATTCAAAGAATATCAAAGCAACAATAGCCACAGAGTTGACGAATGTAGATCTGTACAGGCTCTATATGGTGGATGTACCACTAAAATTTGCACTGTGCGGTCATATTGATGTGGAAACGGATATGAATCAGTTTTACAAGGTTAGTGGAATGGTGAGTGATATCCGTATAACAGACTCTGCTGGATTACACAGTTTGGAGGACATCGTGCTTGATGTCTATACCAGACGTGACACTACAGCGGCACACATCTATTGTGGAGATTTCGAGACCCGGTTACAAGCTCAAGGAGGATATAAATGGCTTTTGGGATGCACCGAGCGTCTGTCGGCTGCAATCGGAAAGCAGTATAAGGAACGTACAATTAATCAAGAAGAACTGAGAGCGGCCCTTCCTAAAATGAGTGTTTACCTGCATTGCGGACAGGAAAACCCCATATACAAATCCATAAAATATTGGGATGTTGATTTTAGAGAGATTAATGCCAACATAAAGACATCCAGGGAAGATGGCATAAACGGAGATTTGTATTTGTATGGTTTGCAGACAATGGACTATAAGATAGATACCATATCTGCAAACATAAAGAGCAGCAATGATCCTCTTGATATTTCGTATAAAGCACATATACAAAACACGAAACCCAATGACTATGTATTTGATGTGTTCCTTGATGGTAATGTGTTGGAACATGGAATATCTTTGAATGGCGCTTTTTATGATGAAAACAATAAATTAGGTTTGAAACTTGGTGCAGAAGCGACAATGGAGGATAAGGGAATAAAAGTACACCTGACTCCGAAGAAACCTGTTATTGCATACGAGGAATTTGAACTTAATGACAGTAATTACATCATTTTGGGTGAAAAGAACCGCATATATGCCGATGTCAGAATGAAAGCAGCAGACGGAACGGGCATACAAGTGTATAGCACAGATGAGGATTCTGATGCCATGCAGGATTTGACGCTGTCTCTTAATCATCTGAACATAGGAAAATTACTTGCTGCAATACCATACGCGCCGAAGGTTGACGGTATGTTGTATGGTGATTATCATTTCATACAGGAGAATGACGAGAGTTTCTCTGTGTCCACAGATATGACGGTTCATAATATGGTATATGAAGGCTGCAACATAGGCAATCTTGGAACGCAAATGGTATATATGCCAAAAGATGATGGTTCGCATTATGTAGATGGACATATATTATTGGATGACGAAGAGGTCGGTTCTATATCAGGAACATATAACTTCGACAATGATGCCATAAATGCAAAGATGGAGTTCATGCACTTCCCAATGGAACTGGTAAATGGATTCGTTCCTGATCAAATAATTGGACTTGAAGGCTTTGCAGAGGGAGAACTGGCAATACAAGGTACAACGTCAAAACCGAATGTGGAAGGAGAACTGTTTTTGGAGTCTGCAAGTTTGATAAGTGTGCCTTATGGTGTTAGAATGCGTTTTGATGATGACCCTGTAAGAATAGAGAACTCACGACTGCTCTTCGAGAATTTCCAGATGTATGCCTCAAACAACGAGCCATTGATTGCTCAAGGATATCTGGATTTCTCTGATACAGATCACATGAAACTTAACCTTAGAATGAAAGCAGAGAATTTCATGTTGATTGATGCTAAGGAAAACAGAAATTCAGAAGCATACGGTAAAGCCTATGTGAATTTCTATTGTTTTATTCAAGGCGAATTGGATAAACTGAAGGTTAGGGGTAAATTGGATGTGTTGTCATCGACCAATCTGTATTATGTCTTGAAAGACTCACCCATCACTACTGATAACAGATTAAAAGAATTGGTGACCTTCGTGGACTTCTCCAATGGAGAACAAATGGTAGTAAGCAGGCCGACCATTGACGGCATGGAAGTGGACCTCTCAATAACGGTGAATGATGGTGCCCATGTGAAGTGTTGGTTGAATACAGATCACTCAAACTATCTGGATTTAATAGGTGGTGGTGATTTGAGGATGAAATATGTTAACGAAGAAATAAACTTGAGAGGAAGATATACCATACATGAGGGAGAAATGAAATATTCTCTTCCGATTATTCCTCTTAAAACATTTACAATATCTCCAGAGTCGTATGTTGAGTTTACTGGTGACATGATGAATCCAAAACTCAGTATCACTGCTACCGAGCGTACAAAGTCGTCATGCAATATTGATGGTGTCAATCGTTTGGTTATCTTTGATTGCGGTGTCGTAATCACAAAGACTCTCAAGGATATGGGCTTACAGTTTATAATTGATGCACCAGAGGAACAGACCATCAAAGATCAGTTGGCCATGATGTCGTCAGAGGAACGAGGCAAGATAGCGGTTACGATGCTTACCACAGGTATGTATCTGGCAGATGGCAATACATCTGATTTTTCGATGAACTCGGCATTGAACTCTTTCCTGCAGTCAGAGATAAACCATATAGCAGGAAATGCACTTAAAACCTTAGATTTGTCCTTTGGATTAGACAATTCTACAGAGGAAGATGGTACGATGCATACGGATTATACCTTTAAATTTGCCAAACGATTCTGGAATAACAAACTGTCTATTTCCATAGGAGGTAAGATATCTTCTGGTCCAGACGTTTCAGGACAGAATAAATCTTTCTTTGATAATGTAGAGGCTCAATATAGATTCTCAGAAACATCGAATCAATACATGAACCTGTTCTACAAGCGTTCGGTATATGATTATCTGGAAGGATATGTCGGACAATATGGAGCTGGTTATATGTATAAGAAGAAACTGCAGCACCTTGGAGATCTGTTCAAGAATACACCAGTAGTGGTCTCTCCTACTCCACGCTCTGGTCAAGTTCCAGGTTCTGTGAGATATAATATTAATAATGATAGCACGTCAAGCAAATAAAAGATGAGATCATTCTATTTACATATTATTGCTGTCATTGCGTCTGTTATGATCATTTACGGTTGCTCGACCACATCATCATTAGAAGATGGTGATGTGTTATATACAGGATTGAAAGCGACAGACTACAATAACTACGAAAAGAACGATCACCAAAGCAATGTTGAAGAGGAGGTTGAGGCCGCATTGGCAACAGCCCCTAATGGAGCGTTGTTTGGTTCTAGCTATTATCGTACCCCTTTTCCTTATGGTTTATGGATATGGAATGCATTTTCCAAAAAAGAAGGTGTAGTATCAAAGTGGCTGGTTAACTCATTTGGCAAAGCACCGGTGCTGATGAGTAACGTCAATCCGGTATTGAGGGCGCAGGTAGCAAAAAATGTATTGCAAAACAACGGATATTTCAATGGAGACGTGACATTTGACACATTCATGGGAAAGCCAGAAACCACGAATAACGATACTGTCAAGAGACCACGAACAGCCAAAATCCAGTATCATGTGAATTTTGGAGATTTGTATATGCTTGATTCCATTGATTACATCAATTTCTCGCCAGATGTTTACAATAAAATAACATCATCGGATATGTTGATAAAAAGGGGCAATCCTTTTTCTATAGCCACTTTGGACAATGAACGAACAAGAATTAGTAATCTTCTAAAAAACAAAGGATACTATTATTATCAACCTTCATACATTACATTCTTTGCAGATACATTCATGGTTCCAAAGAAGGTGCAGTTGCGTGTCATGCAGTTAGACTCATTACCAGAGAATGTAACACGTAAATGGATTATTGGCAAGACAGATGTAATGATAAAGAAAGAGTTCAGAGAGCAACTTACAGATAGTCTGCAAAGGCGTTTTCTTACAATACATTTCAATGGTAAGCGTCCTCCCATACGCCCTCGAATAATACTTGCAGATACGAAATTACGTCCTGGCATGTTATATTCTCAGGACAGTTGTCAAGAATCATTGAACAACCTTACTTCCAAGGGAGTATTTTCTTCTGTCGATATATCTTTTAAGCCAAGAGTCAATCCTGATGGAACATACGTGAGTGTTCCAGATACCGTAAGTATGCGTGATGGAGAGGTGCGTGCAGGAGCAGGTATATTAGACATGACTGTGAATGCCACACTTGATAAACCTTATGATTTCGTATTTGAAGCAGATGCAATGGGAAAGACATCCGGTCGTATTGGTCCTGGTGTCAGCATAGGTCTTACAAAACGCAATGCCTTTCATGGTGGAGAGATACTAAACATTAATGCAGGCGCAAATTATGAGTTTCAAGTAGGAGGAGAGCAGGATATGGGTAACTCTTATGATTTTTCATTAGGGGCAAGTCTTGCTCTGCCGCGTTTGTTGTTGCCTAAACTGTGGAAAAAGCGTAAACGCTGGTACACAACTCCCTCGACCTTGATAAATGTTTCAGGCGAGATGATACGTAGGGCAAGTTTCTTTAATCGTGAGATATTGTCATCAGAGTTTACGTATATATTTCAACCGTCAGAACGTTCCGTTCATAAATTGTCACCATTGATTGTGACTTATGGCAGAACATCTAATATATCTGATACATATATAGAAAAGATACGAAACTCCGCAACTTCCATTGTTGCATTGAATGATGAGCTGACTCCAAAAATAAGGTACACATATACATACAGTTCAGCTAAAGATGTAAAAAGTCCAATTTATTGGCAATTTACTGTATCAGAAGCAGGAAATATCACAGACTTGCTCCATTCAACATTCTCCGGCAAACGTCTCAATGAGAAAGGAAAGAAAATATTATCAACTCCCTTTTCTCAATTCTTGAAATTCGAGACAGAATTTCGCAAGACATGGTTCGTCGGTGAGAAGAGTAGCTTCGTATTTCATTTTTACGGGGGTATAATGTCGGCATACGGAAATAATACTGAGGCACCTTTTGCTGAACAATTTTATATAGGTGGTGCGAATGACCTGCGTGGTTTCTCTATGCGAAGCATTGGACCAGGTGAGGTGCATTTCACAGAAACCAATATGGCGTATCTATTCCATACAGGTGATACGAAAGTTGTACTCAATGCAGAGTATCGTCCTCATTTGTTTGGTTCACTCTATGCAGCATTATTCGTAGATATAGGTAATGTCTGGAGTTTACGCCATAGCGTAAGAGAAGAATCCAAGGAGGCTGGATTAGGTGACCCGGCAAAAAAGGATGTGGGTGTAGATGTTGGATTAGGAATAAGATATGATCTTGATTTCTTTGTCTTAAGATTGGATTGGGGATTTGCAATACATAACCCATACACATCTGGCTTCGTAAATTGTGGTAGTTTTAGAAAGGCACAGGTGCTGAATTTTGCTATAGGATATCCATTCTAAATAATAAATATAAAAATAAATTTAAATAATGTAATTATGAAACTTGACGGAAGAAGAGAAAGTAGCAACGTGGACGATCGTCGACGTTCCTCAATGTCAACAGCCGGTGGTATTGGCATCGGTGGCATTATTATCGCAGCATTAATGACATGGGTTATGGGTGGAAACCCTCTTGATGCCATACAGTCTGTTGCAGAACAACAAATGAATGTCTCTACACAGACGGAAAATGACCGTGAGTTCACTCCTGAGGAGGAAGAACTAGCGAAATTCTCACGCCAGGTATTGGCAGGTACCGAAGATGTATGGACAGAGGTGTTCAAACAGATGGGAAGAGAATATGTACCACCACGCATGGTGCTGTATACTGGTGGAGTAAGAACTGCTTGTGGCAATGGCTCTGCATCTATGGGACCATTCTATTGCTCTGGAGACCAATGTCTTTATATAGACCTGTCTTTCTTTACCTCAATGAAAAAACAACTTGGTGCAGATGGAGATTTTGCCTATGCTTACGTTATTGCGCATGAAGTGGGACATCATGTAGAATATCTGCTCGGTACATTGGACAAGGCACACAACCAGATGAATCATGTATCAAAGACTGATGCAAACAGAATCAGTGTGCGCTTGGAACTGCTGGCAGATTTCTATGCTGGAGTGTGGGCATACCATGATAATAAGATGTTTTCTTCTATAGAGGATGGAGATATTGAAGAGGCAATTAATTGTGCACAAGTTATTGGTGATAACTATTTGCAGGAAAAAGCGCAAGGTTATTCACAGCCAGAGTCTTTCACTCACGGTACTTCAAAGCAGCGTATGAAGTGGCTTAAGTTGGGATTGACGACAGGCGATATGAGTAAAGGAAACACATTTGCTCTATCTGATGCAGAATTATAAAAATATAAGGCATGATTAGTAATCTTCTAATCATGCCTTTTTTTTATTACCCCAATTTGCTTTGTATATAACTATTTAATGTCTTGACCTGTTTTACAGGATATGTCATTCCATCTACGACCTCATTCCTGACTATATTTAATTCATTGAATAATTGAGAGAATGCAGTTTGCATTATATTGGGTTGTCTCCTTTTCTTGTCAGCCAGTGGGTTCACTACTATCTTAATAGCTTTATGCCTTAGTCTTATGTGCAGCGTACTCCCCTCCTCTATCGGGTCACCATCATAATGTATCACCCCGGCCTCTTTTCTCTTTATTAAAATGTCTTTTGCTTTGAAGCATTTTATCTTTGATGATTTGTCAAGTGTCTTGTTCATTAAATCAATACCAACTTGTGGGGCTTCCAGCAAATCAAATGGCTCCATGATAACGACATCCAAGAAACCATCTTTCATAGATGCCTGAGGTGCTATATATGCATCGTTTCCATATTGTGAAGCATTAGCGATTGAAATGAGAAAGGCCTTGTGAGGCTCCGCCTCATTGCCGTCTAAAGTAAGTTCATACGTTTCTGGCTCATATTTCAGACCTTCCTTTAATACATTTTCTATATAAGTTAAAGGACCTCTTTTTCCTGCCGCAGCAAATTTCTGAGATATAAAAGCATCAAATCCCATGCCGCATGTACAGAAAAAAAGATGGTCATTGATTATGCCATAATCTAAGTCGTGTATCAGTCCCGTATTGATTATCTCAATGGCTCCTTTTATATTCATAGGAAGCATAAGGTGTCGTGCCAGTCCATTTCCTGAACCGCATGGAATTATTCCGAGAGCTGTATTAGATTCAACCAATGCAGATGCAACTTCATTTACTGTGCCGTCGCCCCCTACTGCTACAACGATATGCACACCATCTTCGACACATTTCTTAGACAATTCAGAAGCATGACCAGCATATTCTGTAAAAACAATTTTCACATTGTATTTGTCTTTATCAGTATGCTTGTCTATAAGTTGTGGTATGACATCTTTGTTTGTCGTACCGGATTTTGGATTAACTATATATACAATCTCTTTTTTGTCCATTTTTCCCTGCTCTTATTGAGTAAGCCATTGCAAAATTACAAAAAATACCAAAAATACTAATTGAAAAATGTCATATTTTATGTTTCAAATGCATTTTGTCATAAAAAAATTATTGTATGTCATTATTTTTTAGTAATTTTGCATCTTGAAAAGATTTTCAGAACGATAATTAAAGACAAAGCAAAGAATAATACAAGTTAAACATAAATGGGACAGTTAGCAGAAAAATTTAAAAGTTACCGTTTACCTCAGAAGTTCATGGAAGCTGGTGTATACCCATATTTCCGTGAGATAACAGGCAAACAAGGAACTGAAGTGGAAATGGGGGGCCATAAGGTTCTTATGTTTGGTTCTAATGCTTATACCGGTCTTGTTGGTGACCTGCGCATATGTGAGGCAGCCAAAGCCGCTATTGACAAGTATGGTACAGGATGTGCAGGAAGTCGTTTCCTCAATGGCACTCTGGATATTCATGTCAAGTTGGAAAAAGACCTTGCAGAATTTGTACACAAAGAAGAGGCTTTATGCTTCTCTACTGGTTTTTCAGTAAACGCTGGTGTGATAGCTATGGTATGTGGTCGTGAAGACTATATCATTTGTGATGATCGCGACCATGCTTCCATTGTTGACGGACGTCGTTTGTCTTTTGCCAAGCAACTGAAATATAAGCATAATGATATGGAGGATCTTGAGAATATTCTTAAGAAACTTCCTTATGATGCAGTAAAACTTATTGTCGTTGACGGTGTGTTCTCTATGGAGGGCGATTTGGCAAAATTGCCAGAGATAGTTGAACTGAAACACAAATACAACTGTTCAATAATGGTTGATGAGGCTCATGGCCTTGGTGTGTTTGGTGATCATGGACGAGGTGTATGTGATCACTTCGGACTTACAGACGAGGTGGATCTCATTATGGGTACATTCTCAAAATCACTCGCTTCTATTGGTGGTTTCATCGCTGGTGATTGGGATACCATCAATTTCCTTCGCCATTCTGCACGTACATACATCTTCTCTGCTTCAAATACTCCTGCTGCTACTGCAGCTGCCCAAAAGGCTCTTGATATACTTAAAACAGAGCCAGAGATAATTGAAAAGTTATGGGATGTTACAAACTACGCTCTGCAGCGTTTCAAAGAAGAAGGATTTGAGATAGGTGATACAGAATCTCCAATCATTCCTCTTTATATACGTGATGTTGACAAGACGTTCCTTATCACTTCACTTGCTTTCGAGCGTGGCGTATTCATCAATCCTGTAGTTCCACCAGCATGTGCACCAACAGATACGTTAGTGAGATATGCATTGATGGCAACACATACTAAAGAACAGGTGGATCGTTCTGTTGAAATCTTAAAAGGAATTTTTGTAGAACAAGGAGTTATCAAATAATCTTCTTAGTTAGATAAAACAAAATCGCCGAGCGTTGTTTATTACGTTCGGCGATTTTTTTATTATCCTTCCTCGTTAATTCTGTTTCCCCACAAGAATTTATCTGTATCTTTTGCTATCACGTTACTTAATAGAATTAATGCAAATAGATTTGGTATTGCCATCAAGGCATTGAATATATCTGCAAAAGTCCAGACCACTCCCAATTCTACAATTCCTCCGATAAATACAGATATCAGGAAGAAGTATGTATAGATCTTCACGGCACGATAACCTCCAATATACTCAACCGCACGTTGTGCATAAATACTCCATCCAAGGATAGTTGAAAAAGCAAATGTAAAAAGTCCGAACACAAGTATAAACATTCCAATATAAGGAATCTTGCAAAATGCTATCTTTGTTAATGTGCCCCCATCCATATTTGGTAAAATGGCATGTATGTTTTCGCTGAACACCTTGCCTAATATGTTGTAATCCAACAGAGAAGCATCTGTGTAACTCAGAATACTGCTAACCACGACAATGCCAGTAATGGCACATATAATAACGGTGTCCCAGAATGTACCACTGGCGCTTACCAATGCCTGTCTCACAGGATTCTTCGTTTTTGCTGCAGCAGCGACCAATGGGGCAGAGCCCATACCTGACTCATTAGAGAATAATCCTCGGGCAATACCATAACGTGCTGCAATCATTATACCGCCACCTATCACTCCACCTCCTACAGCTTCTGGATTAAATGCTGACGTAAAAATAAGTTGAACAGCATACCAGATATACTCATGGTTTATACATAAGATAACACAGCATCCTGCAACATATAAGAAAGCCATAAATGGCACCAGTGCAGTACATACCTTAGCTATACTCTTGATACCTCCTATCAGCACCAAGCCTACAAGCAGTGTTATGATTACCGCTGCAATCCACGGATTAACACCCAGCACATCGTTTGCCAATGTTGATATGGCATTTGCCTGTACTGTACTGCCTATGCCAAAAGCTGCCAAAGCAGTAAATACGGCAAAAAGGATTCCTGCCCATCGTGCATTAAGACCATATTCGAGGGCATACATAGGGCCTCCAACCATGTGTCCTTTTTCTGATTGCTTACGGTATTTCACGGCCAGTAGTCCTTCACCATATTTCGTGGCAATTCCGAATACGCCAGTCAGCCAGCACCACATAACTGCTCCAGGGCCTCCGAGAGCCACAGCAGTACCTACACCAATGATATTGCCCGTACCTATTGTAGCAGCAAGAGCCGTAGCAAGGGCGCCAAACTGGCTTACATCACCACTTCCTTTATCATCCTTTGTAACAGACAGGCGTATGGCTGTGAAGATTTTTCTTTGTGGAAACTTTAATCTTATTGTTAAAAACAAATGAGTACCAACCAAAAGGATTATCATAGGAAATCCCCATAGCTGATCACTTATAAAACTTAGTATTTGCGAAAACATATTCATTATTTAGCAGTATTATTAACTTTACAAACGGTATTCTATACTTTTGGTATGCAAAGTTAACGTTTTTTTCTGACATAACAAAATATCAAGAATAATTATGCGCCCTCAAAACGTCATAACCAATAAATCGGTGATGCGCCCATTGTGGAGCATCACCGATTTTCTTCAATCCTTCAATCTTTCAATTCTTCAATTCTTTTACTTTTCTCCTCCCAGGAACATATTTACTATTGCATTGGCATCCGCCATGGTGATTGAGCCGTCATTGTTTACGTCAGCGGTCTCCACATCGAAGTCCTCTTTTTTTTCTGTGGTCAGGTAGAGTCTTTTTACCCTCCCCCATGGGGAAGGAAGGGAGGGGATATTATTTCTTGCTTTCACAACCAAATTCGGTTGTTATTCAAAAAACAACTATTTTTAGTTGTTGTATTGCCATGGGGATTTTTTGTACACGAAGGTTTTGCTCAACGAAGTCAATGGCGAATATACTTTCCATACAATAAATGATTCGATAGATTCGAGATATTCGTGTTCGATTTTTTTTTTTTCGACCACAAATGATTGCACGGATTTGCTGGATTTGCTTCGCATAACATGTAATTGTCATGTAATTATCCATGAATTTAACATAAAATTGAAAATATCATAGTTCATCCGCTGATGATATTATTCTCTCGCAGATGGTAAAGGATTGTAATAGATTATTTCTTCTCTACGGTTTTTCTTATTAACGTCATTAACGTTAATTTATCCGCGAATCTGAGGGATCTGCGGGAGGTAAATACACAGGGATTACAGGGATAGATTTTTTCCACACAGATTGTAAGGGATTATAAGGGATAATCCGTAAAACCCGCATTTGTCCGTGTTCGTTTTTTACACTCCCTGCATCTGATGTTTTGACACTTTGATATGTTTACGGTCATTTCTGTTTACAAAGTGACAAAACGAAAAGTGTCGTTAGAAAATTCAAAATAGAGTTTCTGACGACACTATTTTATGCGTGTTTCGGGGTGTAAAAGGTTGTTGAAATGTAATTAGGCACCTTTTACATTGTAATATGTATGCTTTTACCATGTAAAAGCTATGTTTTGACAACGTAAAAAGGGTGCTTTTACAGCGTAATATGATAGCTTTTAGAGGGCAAAATAATAGCCTTGAAAATTAAAATATTAATTGTCAGCTATATATGAAATTCGCTATTTTCGGCTGTACGAAAATTGTCGGGAAGAAAAAATCTACAGCGCAAGGAAATGAGGGTTGGAAAAATCAAAGTGTAAGGAAAAGGACAGGAAATAGAGCACGATGAAATGTTTGTGCGAGGAAGTAAAAAAAGAGTGACAGCAATGCTATCACTCTTTTTCTATTCGTTTAAAAGTTCTTACTTTAATTCATCAAGAGGCACAGTGAAGTATTCCTTTTTGCCTGATGGATAAAGTCCCTTAATGTAGAGCACAGGATCTTTACTCTTGTTGGCTGCTTTCACTGCATCGTTGAGGTCTGATAGTTCCTTCATTGGTTCCTCATTAACGGTCTGGATGACGAAACCAACAGGTATGCCACGTTCACGGAACTTACCGTTGTTAACCTTTGTGACCTTCAAACCATACTTGATGTCAAGGTCAGCCTTTTCTTTTTCGTTCACCTCGCGTATAACAGCGCCAAGCATATCAAGGTCTGCATCTTTCACGACCTTTGTGTTACCCTGCTCATTCTTAAGAACAACAGACGTTGTCTTCTTAGACTTCTTGTGCAGGTATGTCAGTGTCACCTTGTCGCCAGGGCGCTTTGTAGCAAGTATCTCCTGCAATTCTGCCATCTTCGTAACCTTCTGTCCGTCAACGGCTGTTATCACGTCGCCCTCTTCCAGTCCAGCGTCGGCTGCGGCACCATCGTCTATGATTTTTATCACATAGATACCTTCATTTGTGCCAAGGTCTAACTCTTTGCCCTGTTCCTTTTGCGAATCAATGTATGAACGTGCATCCTCTCCCTGTATGCCAATCAATCCGCGCTGTACCGTACCATATTCTTTCAAGTCGGCAACCACCTTGTTCATAATAGTTGTAGGTATCGCGAAACCGTAACCGATATTACTTCCTGTAGGCGATGTAAGCATGGCGTTGATGCCTATAAGTTCACCGCGAGCATTTACGAGAGCACCGCCAGAGTTACCTTGGTTGATGGCTGCGTCAGTCTGAATAAACGCCTCCACAGCGTTAGCACGGAGAGAGCGTGCCTTGGCACTTACGATACCGGCGGTAACCGTTGCGCGGAGATTCAAAGGATGTCCGATGGCAAGTACCCATTCACCTACTTTGATATCATCACTGGAAATAACCTTTATTGCTGGTAAACCGTTAGCATTAACCTTGATAAGTGCAAGGTCCGTGTTCTTATCTGTACCTATTATGCGTGCGGAGAACTCACGGTTATCGTTAAGTGTAACTGTCAGTTCGTCGGCACCATCAACCACGTGATTGTTTGTAACTATATAGCCGTCTTCACTTATTATAACACCAGAACCTGTTGCTTCTTTCTTTGGTGTCTGCACCTTGCGCTTCTGTGGTGTTTGCTGGCGCTGGCCAAAGAATCCGAAAGGGTCGAACATGTCGCCAAACGGGTCGCTCTGTACCTCTACCTCGCGCACCTTTGAGTTCTGGACATATTTTATATGCACTACACATGGCAATGCTTTTTCCGCTGCTACTGTTAAATCTACTGGCTGACCTGCCACAGCTACAGGTGATGCAGCCATAGCCTTGTCAACTGTGCAGAAAGCAAAAGACGTGCCGAGGGCCAGTGCCACTACCCCCATAGCAGAAAGAATGTTTTTTGTAATTTTTTTCATTATACTTCCCATATTATTTAATTAAATTACTTTTTTAACTTATTTACGAATGCAAAATTAACCACAATAAATCACAATGGCAAATTTTCGCCCTTTCTTTTGATATTTTTTAAAAATTACGCCGTATCTCTTAACTTGTCTTTATTTTTCATTTATCGTGTTTCACAGTTTTTGACGAAAAAGTATAATCCGTGCCAAGGTTGAACAACACCCCGACACGGATAAATACAATACAAAATATATTTTCAGGTTAGAATTAACAATTTATTCAAGAAAGCAAAAATGCTTTGCTTCTTCAGAAATATATTCTTTCAGCCCTGCGCGTTTTGATCTTGCATGCAAAACAAATACAAGAAACGCTACAGAGTAGAATTTCTTCTTTGATATAATGTGTTTATTTAATGTCTTCCATAGTGCCTAACCCACGAGCGCAACTATGAATTTTATGATGACATGGCAGGTCTTCTGACTTTCTCCAGCTTTTCATCACCTTCCCGCAGTACCCAAAAAGGTAATGCAGTGGTTCTTTCTGATGAAGCTATAATGGAGATTACAGCAGCGGGACTGTTCAGGACTTACACCTGATTCCCTATTAAACCTCAAGGATGAATATATCCCATTGGTACCATATCCGACTGCAAAGTTAATAATATTTTTTTAAACCACCAAATAAAACATAGCAAAAAAAGAGACATACGTAAAAACGATGCCTCTTTTTGTTTATCTGTTTATTTATCTTGCTTGTCTATATTCTATTTGATTTCAAAAATGTCTTTGACAAATACTGCCCTTGATGGTATGTCGCCAGTATTGACCTTCCACAAGAAATTACCATTAGAATCAAAATGTAGCAATTCTCCACTTGATACATAATCTTTGGCGTCAAACAAATAGAAATCCTTGTTTACAGGATGCACTATTATGCCATACGGCAGTATCATATCTTGTACTTCTTGCGAAGAAAACAGCGTTGTGGTCAGTTTGCTGTGCGTATGCACATTGACCAGTCCCATTTCTTTTGTATTTTCGTATGTAATATTGCTCCATGACGTACCGATATAATATAAGGTGTCCCCTACTATGCACATTTCACTGACAGGAACATCAACAGTGCCTCCCACCTGCATGTTTCCATTTGCATCAGGAGTAAGATAATACAAACGTGATGGGTTCTCATCATAGTCGCCACGGCTGCTTACCCATATATTGCCATATTTGTCTGCGCGCATTCGGTGCAGGTTTACTGCCACATCGATCTTCCTTTCTTCCTTGAACGAGGCAAGGTCTATCACGCTCACCGTATGGTCATAGTTGGGTACGAGATATCCTCCTGAGTTTGCTACATACAGTTTTCCGTTGACCACCGCCATCTCCTCCGGCTGATAGCCTACGGTTACTGAGTCGACTTTCTGCAGTGTCAGCGTATCAACCTTATACACCCTACCCTTTTGCGCATTGGCACTGATTTCGACTGGTCCTACATACGATGACACATAGGCATAGCCACCGTTGAATACCACATAGCGACAGTTTGGTATGTTTACCTGTCCTATGCGTTTCAATGAATCAGAAGTGCACACCTCTACCTTGTTAGAACAGTTGATGACGAGCCACAGTCTTGAACCGTAACACTGAATGTCATTGCCTACATCTCCCAGTTCCAAAACGCTATGCGGATTACGCTCCGCATAGATGTTGCGTTGGTAGTGCACTTTGCCGTCGGTTGATGACAGGTCGAGGTAGTCAACCGTACATTTGTTTGAGCCCATGTTGCCCTCACATATCAGGTACATGCCATTCATTACAACGTCCGATTCGGCTTCGTCGATTATGTTGTCTATAATTACTGGCACAAAGTTTTCGTCACGACAAGAGGTGGTTGTTGCCATTACTGCAACAGCCAATATGAATAATGATATGATTTTATTTCGCATCTTCTGTAATTTTTAAGAAATCCTTCCAGTATTTTCCAAGCATATAGTTTTTTTTGCAATTATATGGCACATGCAAATGAGCCTTGGCGTAGTTAGAGAACGTATGTCGTGTAATTGCCTTCGGTTTCTCAATAAGGCAGATGACGTCCGTTAGTGCAGTGCATTTGTCAAATGCAGCCGTTCCGATACTCTCCACGCTTCCAGGAATACGCACCGATTTCAAGTTTGTACACCCCGTATAAGCAAGGTCTCCTATTTCTTCCACTCCATCGGGGATTGTGGCAACTATCAGTGACGTACAGTTACCGAAAGCAGCGTCACCGATAACCTTGATGTCTGCTGGCAGATTCACTGATGTCAGATTATCACAATATGCAAAGGCATAACTGCCTATGTTGTGCAGATTTTCGGGCAGTCTCACAGATGTCAGGCTGTGGCAGTAGCCGAATGCCTTGTCTGCTATAGTCTCGAGTTTGTTGGGCAACACAATGTTGCGCAGACTTTTACATCCATAGAATGCTTCTGTGCCAATGCTGTCAATGCCTGATGGTATGATTATCTCTTTCAGTGCTTCACAATGATAGAAGGCGTCAGCACTTATCACTTTGATACTGCCGGGAAGACTTATACGGCCGAGTTTCAAGCAACCGGCGAATGCTCCATTGCCCAACACTTCTATGCCGCGAGGCAGTATTACCGTTGACAATTTTGCGCAATCACCGAATACGTCATCAGAGAGTATCTTCACCCCCTTGGGTATGCTCACCATCTCAAGCGACATGCAGCCTTGAAACGCAGATGTCTCAATACTGTTTACTGTCTGAGGAATCTCCACGTCTGTCATTGTCACACAGCCATAGAAAGCATTCTCGCCTATGCGTATCACCTTGTATCTGCCGGAATCCGTAACGGCATACTCTGGTATGACGACAGAATCCATGGCGTATGGTTCTTCAAAATATTCTTTGCCATTGAAGGTTACCTCACATGTAGAGTCTTTTTCAGAAATAATGTTGTATCTCAGACCATCCGCTCTGAAATCTCGTGCGCCTACCGATGACACAATCGTTGCAACTAGCAGTGCGCATATAATCTTTATATTCATATTCATCATAGTTTTATATCGAAGGCCACTGCATACGAGCGTCGTGGCATGGGGTAGTTGAGTATTACGTCATAATCTTGGGCGAAGAGGTTGTTGACCTCGAAGGTGGCTCGTGCATCACATTTTCCCAATTTGAAACGATATGCCATGGAAATGTCTGATGTGTACCACGGCTCAAGGTGGTTATATGCTATATTTTCTTGTTGACTGTATCGTTCGCCTGTGTAAATAAAGGAATAGTTGAATGAGAATGCCTTATAGTCTATGCCGAGTATCGCCGACCCACTGTGGAGGGGTATGTATGGTATTTGGTTACGATAGTATGACATTTTCTCGTCGGTCACATCAATGGCTTTTTGCCATGTGTATTGCAGTTTCAGCGAGGCTGTCAAATTGTGGCTGAAGGCATACGCCGTATGCGCTTCCACGTCAAGTCCGGTTATATGTACACGTCCGAGGTTCAGCATTGTCCAACGGAACTGTTGCCCTTTTGGATAAGCTATTATCTTGTCACTGACATCATTGTAATAGAAATCTGTCTGTAAAGATAATGTCAATCCCCTACCCGGCTTTTCCTGCATGCTGGAGCCATGCAGATGATACTCCATACCTATATCATACTGCGTGGCTTTCTCTGGACTGAGATTTGAGTTTCCTATCTCTGCATAGTATAGGTCGTTGAACGTTGGCATGCGGAATGAATTTTTAATGTAACCACGTACACTTAACGACTTATCCCTCAAGATGTAATAATTCATGAACAATGCCGGCGTAAAACGGCTTATCTTGTTCATCTTGCCGATGGGAGCAACACCATTTCCTGCACTCTTGCCCTCGTCGTGGGTGTTATTGTATAGCAGTGAAAACTGTGCGCCGAAGCGTTTCAGTGAAACGGCTGTTGCAATACTCACAAGGTGCGACCATCTGTATGGCTCCGGACATGTATATACGTCAGACGTAAGTTTAGACCATCTTACATCATACGCCATGCTTGCTGACAGCCAAGAAGTCAATTTCAAACAGTGTGTGGTACTTAGGTAGGCCTCCTGCTGGCGGTATCTGTTGTCAACCATCATCACTGTAGTGTCACGGTTCTGATAGTGTGTGTAGTAGTTGGCATACTTTCCCAATACTCGAAAAGAGTAGTCGTCGGTGATGTCCTGTTGCCAAGAGCCTTGAAAGAAAGTGTTTGAATCCACTTGGCGTTCCTCCCTGCGCCATACATTATTGACTATGGCGCCAGGTATGCCGCGGTTTGACTGGTATGTATATGCCTTGAAATTCCATGAGCCCCGCTCAAGCAGTCCATTCAGGTTTCCTTCTAAGCGCAGTGTCTGCACATCGCCGTTCTGCCTTATCGCCGTTGTGTCATAAGCAACAGTGCCATCAGCATTCATACGGCGGTATCGGAACTCGTATTTTCCGTCAGATGTCAGTGTGCCGAGTGTGACGGCGAGGTTCAGCCTGTCTGTGAATTTTCTTTCATATACTGCCGACAGTGCCAGCATATTGCTGGAACCATATTTTAACTTTGCTCGAAAGTTGTCTTTCTTGTCTGTGCTGAAGTGCGGAATACGGGTGCGTATATATACGCTGCCCGCATTGCCGTAGTCGGATGCAGTCTGCATCAGTGAACTTTTCTGTCCGTTATACAGCGAGACAGCCTCCACATTGTCAAGAGAGAACTGTCCCAGGTCTATCTGTCCGTTCTGTGCATTGCCCAGTTCTATGCCGTCATAGTAGATTCCGAGGTGCTGGCTGCCCATCGAACGTATGTTCACAGTTTTTATGCCCCCTACTCCTCCATAGTCTTTCACCTGAAGACCAGAGAAATATCTCAAGGCATCCGCTACATTGAGTGAATTCAGCCTTTCCAGTTGCTTCGCATTAAGTGTCTGCGACGGTATGATATCAGAGAACGTATGCCGCGACACCACCTCCACGCCCTCAAGGTGCATAGAATCTTGTGCCCACACAGACATGTGTGTGCCAAACAGCATAAAGAGAACCAAGAAAATAGTTTTATATTTTTTATCTCTTACGTTCATATTACTAATACCTTTTAAGCAAAGGAAAATTAGTCACGCCTCCTCAATCGAAGATTGGTGCACGTCTATGTTTTACGAGTGACAATGTATCGCACGAAGTAAATAGTGCGTGTCAATCGAAGATTGGTGCACGTCTATGATTTACGAGTGACAATGTATCGCACGAAGTAAATAGTGCGTGTCAATCGAAGATTGGTGCACGTCTATGATTTACGAGTGCAAAGTTACAAATAAAATCTGAGATTACAACATCTTTTTTGTGTGAATTTTACGGTCAAAGCTTGTTTACGGTGTTCCAAAAAGCTAAAACTTGAACTGTTTAGTTTTTTTAACCTTTTGGTTATACATTATAAATTAAAATTTTGTAACTTTGCACTCGCAAATTCGCAAAAGCAACCGTGAGCCTGCTTTGCAGACACTTGCTGTTTGTTTCGTGCGATACATTGCAAAAGGATTTTGTATAAAGATCAAGTTCAGCCCCAATTGTAGTGGGGAAATTTAATCATCAAAACAGCGTAGGCACAGCGTTAAAAGAAATGTGCAAACACATTATGAAAGTATTGAAATTTGGCGGAACCAGCGTTGGTTCCGTAGAGAGCATTCTAAGCCTCAAGCAAATCGTAGAGAGAGAAGCAAAAGAACAGCCAGTCATCGTTGTTGTAAGTGCACTGGGTGGTATTACCGACAAACTTATTGAAACTTCACGCCTCGCCCTTGCCGGCGACGAGCGCTACCGTGAAGAGTATGAGCACATCGTAGATCGTCATCACAAGATGATTGACACTATTATTACCGATGCGCAGGATCGTGAACGACTCTTCAATACCGTTGACGCACTGCTCGAGCAGTTGCGCAGCATCTACTTTGGTGTATATCTCATACACGACCTTTCAGAAAAGACACTCGACGCCATTGTGGCATACGGCGAACGTCTGTCATCGAACATCGTAGCGACACTCATAAAGGGCGCACGGTGGTTTGACTCACGCACGTTCATCAAAACCGAAGACAAGCAAGGACATCATGTACTTGCCGCAGAGGAAACGAACAAACTCGTCAAGGAGACTTTCTCTACGCTGTCACGCATCTCACTTGTACCGGGCTTCATAGCAAAAGACCACATTAGTGGAGAAACAACGAACCTTGGACGTGGTGGTTCAGACTATACCGCTGCCATACTTGCTGCTGCACTTGACGCATCGGTGCTTGAGATATGGACCGACGTGGACGGATTTATGACTGCCGACCCGCGTGTCATAACCAGTGCTTATCCTATAAAGAAACTGTCATACGTGGAGGCGATGGAGCTGTGTAACTTCGGTGCGAAGGTAATCTATCCGCCGACCATCTATCCCGTATGCATAAAGAACATACCTATAAAGGTAAAGAATACCTTTAACCCCGATGCCGAGGGCACTATAATAAAAGATAAGATAGAAGGCGACCACAAGCCTATCAAGGGTATATCGTCTATTGACGGTACGGCACTGATTACCGTAACAGGTCTGTCAATGGTGGGTGTCATCGGTGTAAACCAGCGCATCTTCACCTCACTGGCAAAGGCTGGCATATCGGTGTTCATGGTATCACAGGCATCGTCAGAGAACTCTACCTCTATCGGTGTGAAGGAAAGTGATGCCGATGAGGCTGCACGCGTGCTCAATGAGGAATTTGAGAAGGAGATAGCATCAGGCTCTATGTTCCCCATGCAGGTGGAGAGCGGACTCGCCACCATTGCCATCGTGGGCGAGAACATGAAGCGCACACCGGGTATTGCAGGTAAGCTTTTCGGTACGCTCGGGCGCTCCGGTATATCAATCATAGCATGTGCACAGGGAGCATCAGAGACGAATATCTCATTCGTCGTGAAGAGCCGCTTCTTGAGAAAGTCGCTCAACGTGCTGCATGACTCGTTCTTCCTGTCAGAATACAAGGTGTTGAACCTCTTTATCTGTGGCGTAGGAACAGTGGGTGCGAAGCTCATAGAGCAGATACGTTCACAGTCAGAGAACCTGAAGAAGAACTCCGGTCTGTTGCTCAACGTCGTAGGCATAGCATCATCAAAGAAGGCAGTGTTCTGTCGTGAGGGTATTGACCTCACTACTTACCGTGAGCAGTTGGATGCCTCTGAGCCGTCGAATGCTCAGAAACTGCTTGAAGGCATCATAGAGATGAATATCTTCAATTCAGTATTTGTGGACTGTACCGCATCAAAGGATGTGGCAGCACTCTATCAGTCGTTGCTTGAGCACAACGTAAACGTAATCGCTGCCAACAAGATTGCTGCTTCAGGCGACTATGACAGCTACATACGCTTGAAGGAAACAGCGAAGAAGTGCGGCGTAAAGTTCCGTTTCGAGACAAACGTGGGAGCCGGACTGCCAATCATCAGCACGATGAATGACCTTGTAAACTCCGGTGACAAGATACTGAAAATCGAGGCAGTGCTCTCCGGCACGCTTAACTATATCTTCAATGCACTGTCAGAGGATACCCCATTCTCTGAAACCGTGCGCCAGGCAAAGGAACTTGGATTTGCCGAGCCAGATCCGCGCATCGACCTGTCAGGCATGGATGTGGTGCGTAAACTCGTAATTCTGACGCGTGAGGCAGGTTACCGCGTAGAGCAGGCTGATGTGGAAAAGAATCTCTTTGTACCTGATGAATACTTTGAGGGCAGCGTAGATGATTTCTGGAAGAAGTTGCCGCAGCTTGATGCCGACTTTGAGGCTAAGCGCAAGGCTCTTGCCGCTGAAGGCTGCAAGTGGCGTTTTGTAGCCCGTATGGAAGTAGAGGAAGGCGACGAACAGAAAGTACGAGTTTCCGTAGGACTACAAAAAATACCTTCCAATCACTCGTTCTATGAGTTGGAAGGCAGCAACAACATCGTGACGCTTACGACAAAACGTTATAAAGAATACCCTATGCTTATACAGGGCTTTGGTGCAGGAGCCAGCGTAACGGCTGCCGGCGTATTCGCTAATGTGCTGAGCATTGCAAATATTTAGTAGTAATAGGGATTAATTGAGTGACTGAAAGGAAAGTAAGAAGGGGAACTCCCTTTCTACTTTCCTTTCAGTCACTTGTCGCTATACTCCCCCCCACTCCTTGCTCTTCTAAATTGAGTCAGTCATGCAGGAATACCAATTCCTTGCATTCGTATTTTGATATCATGCCGTCCTGACGCCTTAATGATAAAATACCCGAAGGTGCTACAGAAACTATCTCGGCGGTGAAATCGCCATCCTTATCACGATAATGATGCATTCCGGTACCACGATATAGATATTTGTGATATAACTCAATAATGTATTGATATTCTTCTTTAAACAGAGCTGTCATGTATTTCTCAAATGACGCAAGTATTTGGTTTAGCAATTCATCTCTGTCATATTCTTCTTCCGTTATCTGTGTCAGTGACACGGGATTGGGAGCATCACTGTAAAACGCTTTCTGATTGACGTTTATCCCTGTTCCTATCACAACGTCTTGCAACGATGCACCATTGAGATTCGCATCTATGCGCGTGCCAGATATCTTCTTGTTTCCGTAATAAATATCATTTGGCCATTTTATGGTAAGTAATTCAGAAACGGTAACGTATTGCGCCAATACCTCCCTCAAGGCTATTGCATGGGTCATCGATAAGAGGAACTGGTTGCGCACGTCAAGCCATGTGGGATGTACCAATATGGAAAACAACAGATTCTTGCCTGCTTCACTTTCCCATGTATTGGTTCCCATACCCTTGCCTTTAGACTGATAGTCAGACATCACACACACATTGGTGTCGGTGTGAAGTTCGAGTGCATAGTCATTGGTGGATGCTGTATTGTCTAATCTGATAATCTCCATTTCTTTCTGAAAGATGTTTCTTGTTCCTTTGTTTGTTGCCAGAATTGCTGGTATTCCTCGTTGTCAGGATCTGAAGGTTTGTGTGACAATGCTTTTCGAATAGGTTGCCACTCTTCCATGAATGAGAAAGTGTCATCATCAAAGCTGGCTTTGCAGAAACTTTCAAATATATAATCCACAGCCTGTTCAGAAGGGTGCAGCATATCAGGTTTGTAGAACCGGTAATCACGCAGTTCGTCACACATGATCTCGTATGCGGGGAAATAATGAACCATGGAGCTATATTGAGCGCATATCTTATCAACAGCCAACAACAAGGTTGCCTTTGATACTTGGCTTTCATGAAAACCGTATTTCTGATAGCGTATAGGACTGACGGTCAGAATAACATTGCAACGCTCATTGATACTTCTCAGAATGTTTATGGCATTGTCCAGATATTCACGACATTCATCAACGGACAGTTTCTTCTCGGTAAAAAGTTTAGCAGGGCGTTTCTGACAGTTGTCAACAATCTCTCCTGTTTCATTGAGTAGGTAAACATGATTTGTTCCAAGTGTCAGCACTGCCAAGTCAACATTTGGTTGCAGGCGTTCTATGGTATGAAGAATGGAAGCAGGATTGTACATCGTACCATATGGATTAACGATTACATCAAAACAATTATTGGAAAACCTGTTTCCCATTTCTGCCGCAAAACAAGAACCCACGAATAATATCTTATCCGTAGGTCTTATCTTGAAATCTGTTTTTTCTATAGCTACCGTAGTTTGTAGTTTCATGATCTGCTTATCTGTAATCCGTTTTCTGATAATGACATATCCACGAAGCGGGCATTTCTGTTTTGGGGATTCGACGAGAGTATCTGCTTGATTCTTGCTGCAGCACCAGGATCTTTTGCTACCATGTAAAGATAGCCCCCGCCACCAGCACCAGGTAATTTATATCCCAGACAAAGGTCATCAATCATATCTGTCAGCACCTTTACCTCTGCTGGATTCGTTCCTTTGTCCATAGCCTGATTTTGTATCCATGTGCGACGGACAGAACGTCCCATTCCTTCAAAATCGCCACGCAGTATGGTTTCATACAACTGCTGGGTATGCTCTTTCATTTCCCGCAACATGGTAATCTCGTCGTGATGATTAAGGAACATGCGCCTTACTATTTCTGCCAGTAGAGTCTTGGCAGTTCGGGTGATGCCAGTGTAATACAACAGGTGGCATGCTGCATATTCTGGTTGGGTGTATAGTTCATTTGGCAACCATCTCACGAGAGGGCTTTGGTTGAAGCCTCGTTCGGTCTGAAGCATTTTTACGCCACGCAGAATACCTCCAAACTGATCTTGCCATCCTCCACCAGTGGTAAGCAACTGTTCAAGCACAAGTGTACGTTGTCCTATTTCTTCTTTTCCCCATGCCAGACCACAGAAATCATTCAATGCACCGAGTACTGTGCTTGCGAGAATACTGCTCGTGCCAAGTCCAGAGCCTGCCGGAATAGCTGAAAGCATGGTCAGTTCTATGCCACATCCAAATTCTTCCAGCTGACTGCGTAAGGATGTATAGTGCTCCTTACAGAAATCAGGATGGAAACCAGCCAAAGCCAATGCAGCTTTCGGTATAGAGAAAGGAGAACCTACTTTGTTGAAACATGCCAATTCTTCAAAAGTTTCTACACGTTCTTCTGCACCCAGGTCAATGCTGTGCAGAATGATGATAGGTTCTTTGCATGGTTTTATATATGTTTGAAGCGGTGGCTGCCCATTAAGCTCTATCGCAATGTTAATCACCTTGCCTCCTTCCATAAGACAATATGGAGGAGTGTCGGTCCATCCGCCTGCAATGTCGATACGTACAGGAGAACGCCCCCATACTATTTGGTCGCCATATACAGACATACGTGGTAATTGCTTATTGGAAAGCATAGGTGTTACCAGTCCGTCCCTTAATAGTTTGAAAGCTTCCGCAGATTCTTTTTCTCCACCGTGACCTTTCAAGCGGGCAACCTCTGAACGAAACATGTTATCATGAATGCGTTGCAGCAACGGACTGTCGTCATTCACCGGAGACGGTATTTGCAGATTGTTCTCTACAAACATTTTGGCATTATCTTCCAAATCCGTTTGAAAGAAAACGCTATGATGATAATTCTCAGCCAACTGCAACAGGTTCATGGCGCGATACTTCTTGCGTTGTTCGATAAGTCTGCGAAGATTGGCTGATGCAGATATCTCGTCTGCTGACATCCAGCGTTTCACATTACATGGACAGTCACCTGTTCCGTTCAGCATCCATGAGATCATCTTTCCCATTTCCTTAATGTCTGAAAGCATAGGGAATATCTTTGCTGATTGCAGGTCTTTATTGCCCTCAATAGATTTCGTGTCGATATTTCTTACCCTTGCCCATTCTGTAAATGGTATCCCGAGGTATTCTGTGTCGGTATTAAGAAGGTCTCCGCGAAATTTATCGTTGTAACCGTATGGGCGTACAACGTAACAGGCATTGTCTATCGGAACAATGTCAACACACTGTCCCTCTTGTAATGTTATCTGCCAGTCGTTTTCGGGAATACCGGTTATGACATTGTTGCTTGCCAATGTCCATCCTTTGCTTATATGTGAGTTTTCTATCCAAGTGTTGACATTTTCTTTCGTTATGTCTATCTGTACGTGGGAGTTCTGTATGAAGATAGAAGGATGGGGCTTCCTTGAATTGTGCATTATCTCACGTTGGTCATTCACAAGATTCTGAACGGCAAGCGTTGAAGATATTATTTCATGAGTTGTTCCATAATGATAAAATTCACCTCCAGACAATGGGAGGATAGCTACGGACAGTTCAGCAATCTCCTTGTCAAGAATGGTAGGGTCAGTACCCAAAGCAGTACCGAAATCGGAATACATGTCATAATTGGCTATGTCTTCTGCAGAAATGTCTTTGATATCTTTGGCTGCATTTGTAAGACTCTTCCGCATCATCAGCTGTAATGCCTTGTCGGAAAGCATCCAGATGCCAATGTCCGTGAGGTAATATCCGTGTTCAAGCACTTCTGATAATTTCTGCACAGAAGGCTTCTGCAACATACATTGCATGCTCGATGGCTGCTCACGCGATGATACAAACACCCCATGGTCCTTGGCTATACTGGAGTCAAGCCATAACCCATAGCATACTACGTCAGCCTCTGGTATCTGTCCAATGGGTTCTGTGGCACGTATAAATACATCGCCACTAACAATCATTGTGTGCAGACTGTCAGGCGCAGCCTGCATTATACGCTCATACAAAGGTAGTTGCAATGAAAGCAAATCCTGAGACAAGCGTTGTCCTCTCTCCCATCGAAATACAGGAATAGGTGTGAGAATCTTACCAGACGGTGCATACGATGGCAACCGTCTGCTCTGTCCACCGGCATGAAGTATGATGCGTTTTTCTTGGGCAAGCCATTCAGCAAAAGAACAGTCATTTGATTTTGACTGTTCTTCTGCTATATATGCCTGCCTCATTAGCCATGTGGTGCCACCACCTGAACCTAATTTCTTTCCTACTGGATCGTTTGCACAATACCACTCATTTCTATCCAGTTGAGTTATGTCGTGAAAACAATCTACGAGATTAGGTGGCAATGAGAGGAGTTTCTTCATAATGTTTATTTTTCAGGTGCCTTGCCAATGAGTTCCATGAACTCATCAAGTTTCGGAGTGATGATAATCTGGGTGCGGCGGTTCTGTGTCTTGCCTGCTGTGGTGTTGTTGGAGGCTATTGGGTTGTATTCGCCACGACCACCTGCAGTGAGACGCTTCGGGTCAACACCAAACTTGGTCTGCAGTGCCTGTACTACACTTGATGCACGGAGACAAGAAAGGTCCCAGTTGTTGCGGATGTTTGTCTTTGAGATGGGCACATTATCGGTGTTACCCTCGATGAGCACGTCATAGTCCTTGTAATCCTTGATAATCTTGGCAATCTTTGAAAGTGTAGCGTTGGCAGCATCACTGATTTCATAAGAACCGCTCTTGTAGAGCATATTGTCAGAGAGTGAGATATATACCACGCCTTTCATTACCTGTACGTCAACATCCTTCAGGTCTTCCTTAGAAAGTGAACGGGTGAGGTTGTTGGTCAGTACCATGTTCAGTGAGTCGCTCTTAGACTTAACTTCCACCAGGTGACGGATGTACTGGTTAGACTCATTGATCTGGTCAACCAACTTTGCAATGTTCACGTTGTTGGAATTTGCATTAGAGAGGCTCTGTGACAGACTCTTCTGCAATGCATTGTTTGTGTTTTCACAAGAATTAAGCTGATCCTGAAGGCTCTTGATACGAGCATTGGCAGCAGCCAGCTGCTCACGAGCATCCTGATACTGTGTGTTCAAACGATTGTTCTGAGTCTGGCAAGCTTCTAAATCCTTTTTGCTTACGCAGCTGCTGATGGTGAAACATCCTGCCACCAATGCAGCAATAACTAATACTTTTTTCATACGTTTTTATTTACAATTATATATTATCAATTATTATCTTTGTATTGTCTTATGACAGACCAATGATTTCGTTTCCTACAACATCAATGTTCTCTGCTTGAGGAGTGCGTGGCAGTCCCGGCATACGCATAATGCTGCCTGCTATGGCAACAATCATCTCCGCTCCTGCATTTATGACAAAATCACTTATGGTAAACTCAAAGTTCTTTGGTACACCATATTTCTTTGGGTCATCAGAAAAAGAATATTGGGTTTTGGCAATGCAGACAGGGAAATCAGCGTATCCCATCTGTTCAATCATTTTAATCTTTGCCTGTGCCGTGGGAATTATGGCTACGCTGTCAGCACCATATATATAGCGTGCCACTTTCTCCACTTTTGTCTTTATATCATCCGATTCATTATATTGGAATGCTATAGGCTTTGATGGATTGTTGTTAATCTCATCGACCACGATATTAGCAAGGTCCACAGCACCGTTGCCTCCTTCCAAAAAGGCATTGTTTATAGCGAATGCAACACCTTTTTCCTTACAGTGATTACGAACCATCTCTATTTCTTCGTCCGTATCAAAGTCGTAGCGATTGAAACATACTACCACTGTTTGTCCAAATAATCGTATGTTCTTTATATGCTTGTCCAGATTCTCAAATCCACGTTGTAGGCCATCTGCATCGGGCTTCTTGATGTTTTCCAAAGCTACGCCGCCATGCATCTTTAAGCCCTGTGTGGTAGCTACCAAAACTGTGAGTTTCGGACAAAGACCAGCCTTGCGACATTTAATGTCAAGGAATTTTTCTGCACCAAGATCAGCTCCGAAACCTGCCTCTGTAACAACATAATCGCCGAACGTCATTGCTGTGCGTGTGGCAATGGCAGTATTACAGCCATGAGCTATATTTGCAAAAGGTCCTCCATGTACAAAGGCAGGCGTATTCTCTGTCGTTTGTACTAGATTCGGGTTCAAAGCATCCAAAAGAAGGGCGCAAATACTTCCGGCTATGCCAAGGTCTTTTACGGTAAATGCAGTTCCATCGTAACGAATGCCCAACAATATGTTCTCTATACGACGGCGTAAGTCTTCAACATCTTTCGACAAACAAAGGATAGCCATTATTTCGGAGGCTGGAGTAATGTCAAAGCCGCTTTCAGATATCACTCCGTTAGTGCGAGGACCTAATCCTGTGACGATATTACGCAAGCTGCGGTCGCTGACATCCATGACACGTTTCCACAATACGGTCTTTAATGCGAAACCATCAGAATGATGTTGATACAAGTAATTGTCAAGTAAGGCAGAAATCATGTTGTGAGCGGAAGTGACCGCATGGAAATCGCCAGTGAAGTGCAAATTGATCTTCTCCATTGGCAACACCTGAGCATATCCTCCACCTGCAGCACCGCCTTTCATTCCGAAACAAGGGCCAAGTGATGGTTCACGCAAAGCAACGACTGCCTTTTTGCCAATCTTTGAAAGACCAAGTGCTAAACCTATCGAAACGGTGGTTTTACCAACTCCCGCCTTGGTCGGGGTTATGGCCGTAACAAGAATGAGGTTGCTGTTTTTTACCTTTTCCTCATCTATAGCCGTGTATGGCACTTTGGCAATATATCGTCCACAAGGTTCAAGTATATTCTCGTCGATACCAATTTTTGCAGCCACTTCTGCTATAGGCTGCAATTTGGTTTCATGAGCAATTTCAATATCTGTCTTCATCGGACACAGAATAGGATTTGTTAAAATGAGATTTATATTTGCAAAGTTAAATAGATTTCTTGATACCACCAAATATTTTCATTTTTTTTTGTAAACTCGTATTCGATGTTAAAAACATTTAAGTATTTGCGTATGTACATAATTTTTAGTAATTTTGCATTTCAAATTGTGTCTTAAACGAAAATAATATAATTCAAAAACAAGAAATGAACATTACATTCGACAATTCTGAAAAAGTCAGTGGTGTACTGACTATCATCATTGAAGAGGCCGACTATCAGGATGACGTTCGTAAAACTCTCAACAGTTATCGTCAGAAAGCCAACATTCCAGGATTCCGTCCTGGTCAAGCTCCTATTGGAATGATTAAGCGCCAGTTTGGCTCACAGGTTAAGGTTGATGCCATCAACAAACTTGTAGGAGAAAAAATTTATGATTATATCAGCGAGAACAAAATAAACATGCTCGGTCAGCCTATGCCACATCTTGGTGAAGAGCCTATCGATCTTGATGCTCCCGCTCCATACACTATGAAGTTTGATATTGCTGTTGCACCGGAAATAGACATCAAACTCAGCAAGCGCAATAAGATTGCTTATTATAACATCGCTGTCAGTGATGAAATGATAGACCAGCAGATAGATGCTTATGCATCACGAAGTGGTTCATACGAGAAAGTTGATTCTTATGAGGACAATGACATGCTGAAGGGTGACTTGCGTGAGCTTAATGCTGACGGCAGCACAAAGGAAGACGGTATTACCGTTTCTGATGCAGTACTGATGCCAGCATACATAAAGGTAGACGACCAGAAGGCATTGTTCCAGGGTTGCAAGGCAGGTGATATCATCACATTCAATCCTAAGAAAGCATACCCAGAATCTACTGTAGAGGTTTCTTCTCTGTTAAAGATTACAAAGGAAGAGGCAGAGAATGTTGATGCAGATTTCTCATATCAGATTACAGAAATCACACGTTATAAGAAGCATGCTGTCGACCAGGAGTTGTTCGATCAGACATTCGGTGAAGGTAATGTTAAGGACGAAAAGGATTTCCGTGAAAAGATTGCAGCAAATCTCAAGGAACAGCTGAATACTAATGCAGAATACCGTTTCCTCAGTGATGTACGTGCATATATAGAGAAGAAACTCGGTGATGTGAAGTATGCTGACGATTTGATGAAGCGTATCATGCTGGCAAACAACAAAGACAAGGACCAGAAGTATGTTGATGACAACTATGCTGCAAGCATAAAGGAATTGACATGGCATCTTGCAAAGAATCGTTTGCTTGAGCAGTGTGAGATAAAGATTGAGGATGCTGATGTCAAGGAAGTTGCAAAAGATATGACACGCATGCAGTTTATACAGTATGGTATGTCAAATATTCCTGAGGAATACATTGAGCAGTATGCAGAGGAAATGTTGAAGAAGCCAGAGCAGGTTGATCAGTTTGTTAATCAGGCTGCAGACCGCAAGCTTATGAAGGCAATGAAAGAGGTTGTTGCCCTTGATGAGAAAGAAATTTCCTTTGAGGATTTCCAGAAGCTTGATGCATAAATAATGACCATTAGTCTAAATTAATAGACTCAAATAAATAAGGTGAGAAGTTATTTCCACTTTGCAATAAGCAAATTAAGGAAATAACTTCTCACTTTTTTATGTCTTATTAAGAAATACAATGATGTTTCTCACCTTGGCTTAATATAACTCCAGCCCCGGGTGCATAGTCGGAGAATAAATATAATACCTCTGAAACAGAGTTCTATGGCCATGGCAATCCATACTCCGCGCAATCCCATCATTGGTGCCAACAACAATGTTAAAGATATTCTTACGGCCCAGATGCTGAAAAGATTCATTAATGATGGTATAAGTGTTTTTCCTGCACCAACAAATACTCCCATTGCTACAATTGCCGCTGCAAAGCCTGGTTCCGCCCATGCCTCAATGCGCAGCACTTCTGTACCAAGACTGATGACATTGTTGTCAGGGGTGATAACTGACAACATTTCAGGAGCGAACACCCACATAATCACACCCATCAGTGCCATTATTATCATGCCTAATGACATGCATATCCATGCAAATGAATGCATGAAATGACGTTTGCTTGCTCCTTTGCTTTGCCCGACAAGTGTAGTCGCTGCCTCTGCAATACCATGACCAGGCATATAACATAGGCTTTCTACATTTATGGCAAAGGTGTTTGCTGCGATGGCGATGGTTCCCATTGGTGCAATGATAGAACTGATTACAATCTGTGCCGTACACATTACTCCACGTTCCAAACCTATGGGGCAACCGATGCGGAAAGTCTTTTTCAATATCTTTAGTTTCGGAAGGAAATCCAAATCGACATCTTGTCTGAAGTTTAATATTCTGTCACGTACGGCCATATAATAAATCATACAAACCATAGTGATGAAGTATGCGGCGGCTGTACCATAGGCTGCCCCTGCTGTTCCCATGCCACAGATGAAGATGAAGAGATAGTTAAGTATAACGTCAAGCATACACATCATTACCATGAGCATACTTGGAATCTTTATGTTTCCAGAGCACCGCAGACTTCCCGCAGCTATATTGTTGCAGACAATAAGAGGAATGGCACATGAGAATATTGCGAAGTATTCCGTGGCTTTATCACATATATGGTCTGCAGCTCCAAGCCAATGAGGCAGGAATGGTGATATGACAAGTCCCGTGAATGTCAGCAGACAAGCGAATATGAAACCGGAAAACAATCCTTGGCGTATAACACTGCGTGCACCAGTCTTGTCGCCAGCCCCTACCCTATGCGATACTTGCACAGAGAATCCCGAAGCAAAAGCGGAGGCGAGTCCGCCAAACAGCCATATACTTGTTGATACCAGTCCCACTGCCGCTGCTTCGTCTGTTGACAAATGTCCGAGCATTGCGGCATCAATGATTTGCATTATTATAAAGGACATCTGAGCTATTATGGCAGGTACAGACAAAAGTACAGTGAGACGAAGCTTCTGACGAAGCGTCATCTCACTGCCCTCTTCTCGTACGAGTTCCAATAGCTCGTCCTTTGTCATAATATCTCTTTTACCTTTCTTTTCAAGCTTCTACGGCTTTTACTCTCAGTCGCATAGCGTTGGCATGTGCTTCCAACTGTTCATTCTCTGCCATGCATACCACTGCATTTCCAATAGAATGAACACCCTCTTCTGTAAGATGCTGGAATGTTACTTTACGATTATAACTGTCAAGGTTTACGCCATTGTAAGCCAAAGCATAACCATGTGTTGGCAGTGTGTGATTTGTACCAGAGGCATAGTCACCGGCAGACTCACATGCATAGTTGCCAAGGAATACACTGCCTGCATTTATCACCTTCTCTGCTAAATTCTCATAGTCTGAGGTTGCAATTATCAAGTGTTCTGGCGCATAAGCATTAGACAGAGCCATAGCTTCTTCCGTATCCTTTACAAGTACGTATTGTGAATTTAGCAGTGTCTTTTCTGCAATCTCATGACGTGGTAACTTTGCAAGCTGTGATTCTGTCTCGGCAACAACCTTGTTGAGTACATCTTCTGATGTACTTATCAGTATAACCTGAGAGTCAATGCCATGTTCTGCCTGCGACAACAGATCTGCTGCCACAAATGCTGGGTTGCATGTTTCGTCTGCAATCACACATACTTCTGAAGGTCCTGCAGGCATGTCTATGGCTACGTCATGCAATGAAACCTGTTGTTTCGCTGCCATGACATACTGGTTGCCAGGACCGAAAATCTTATACACCTTAGGTACAGATTCAGTACCATAAGCCATGGCACCTATAGCCTGTACGCCGCCTGCCTTAAATATTTTGCTGACGCCTGCGACTTTGGCTGCCATCAGTATGGCTGGATTAACCTTACCCTCACGATTTGGTGGTGTGCAGAGCACAATTTCCTTACACCCGGCAATCTTTGCTGGAGTGGCGAGCATCAATACTGTAGAGAACAATGGTGCCGTGCCACCGGGAATGTAGAGGCCCACTTTCTCTATGGCTACGCTTTTCTGCCAACATACCACACCTGGAGCAGTTTTCACCTTCTTGCCACTGAATTTCTGTGACTCATGGAATGCTGCAATGTTCTTGTGTGCAAGTACAAGGGCGTCCATTAGTTCCTTAGATACAAGATTCTCTGCCTCCTGCATCTCAGCCTCTGTCACAGACAACTGTGTAAGGTTTACCTTGTCAAACTTCTCCTCGTAGGCAATTACAGCACTGTCACCACCAGTTTTTACATCAGCAAGAACTGAGGCAACTGTCGCATTCAACTGCGAAACGTCAAGATGAGGACGTTCGCAGATTGCAGCATACTGTTCTTTCGTTGGGTATTTTATTATGTTCATTGTTTTGTTCTTACAAAATCATCTTTTCTATAGGCAATACGAGTATTCCCTCAGCTCCCTCAGCCTTGAGCTGACCGACAATCTCCCAGAAATGTTTCTGGTCGATGACGGCATGTATGCTGGTCCAGCCTTCAGTAGCTAAAGGCAATATAGTAGGCGACTTAATACCAGGGAGAATAGCACAAATGTCCTTCACCTTATCTGATGGAGCATTCATTAGCACATACTTCTTGTCATCAGCTACGAGGACAGACTTAATGCGGAACAGGAACTCATCGAGTATCGCCTGCTTCTCGGCAGAGAGTTCTTTATTGCCTATCAGCAATGCTTCACTCTTCATTACTACCTCTACCTCACGGAGTTTGTTGCTTACAAGTGTAGAACCAGATGATACAATGTCAAAGATTCCGTCAGCGAGACCAATACCTGGAGCAATCTCAACAGAACCCTGTATTACGTGAATGTCAATGTTTATACCCTGCTCGTCAGCAAACTTCTTTAATATGTTAGGATATGACGTGGCAATTTTCTTTCCGTCGAACCATTTCACATCCTTATAGTCCACAGCTTCAGGAATGGCGAGAGAGATACGGCATTTTGAGAATCCCAGACGTTTTACGATATTGGCATCTTCACCACGCTCTACAAATTCGTTCTCACCAACTATGCCTATGTCGGCTACGCCACTTGCTACGCATTCTGGTATATCATCGTCACGCAGATAAAGCACCTCCAGTGGGAAATTGCTTGACTGCACGAGCAGAGTGCGTCGTGCGCTGTTTATCTTAATACCTGTTTCTTTGAGCAGGTTCATTGTGTCTTCATAAAGACGTCCTTTTGACTGTACTGCTATTCTTAACATCTTGTTTTTATTATATTTGTATTATATTTCTGAACTGCAAAATTACTACTTTTTTCTGATTTTGCAAACTATTTTCTTGAAAAAAAGCTTTAAGCATCGTAGAATTGCATACCAGAACCGTTTTCTGGTCGTTCTACGCCAGGATATTGGCAACAGAAATGATTCTGAAGCCGTTCTACATAGCGTTTCGCTTCATATTTTGCCATCGGCAAATCATGCATCAGGCAATTACCGCATGTGGCAGGGGTTGTCCCTGGTACTTCTTCGTTATATTCTGCCACAAACGTGAATGCTTTTATCATCAGTTGTCTCATCACCTCATAAGGGTATTCTCCTTTTATTATAAGGTAATTGCCTGTCAGACATCCCATGGGGCCCCAGTAAATGATACGCTCTTTCCATTCCTCATTATTTCGCAGGTATGTGGCAACGAGGTGTTCTATAGTATGTATGGCAGCAGGAGCTATTGCTGGTTCCTGATTGGGGGCGGTCATACGTATGTCGTATGTTGTTATCACCTGGTTTGCAACCCCGTCTTGCCGTGATATGTATATGCCGGGTTGCAGATTTGTATGGTCAACCGCAAAAGAAGGTATGAGTTCCATTGTTATTTGTTTTATATTAATACCATTTTACACTGTTGCCTGAACTTGAACGCTTGTCATATTTGAGTGCGTCTGTCAGTGTTGATGCGTTGCATCGGAACGAGAAGTTATATGAAGTGTATGGAGACAGAACTACAGAGCATGACATAGAGAAACAGTGCAGGTCACGTCCGAGTGATGCCGTTGTCATAGTCAGTTTCTTGTAGTCGAAGTCATATCCAGACATGAATGTGATGTTCCAGCCGTCAGACAGTCGGATGTTGCCGGAGAAATTCAGCGTTTGCGTAAACTTGTATGGATAGCGCATGGTTTTCTTGTTGAATGTTCCCGACGTGTTTTCACGCATCGTTATGCCATAAGAGAAAGTGATACTCCATGGCATTGAGAACTTCAGATAGCCGTCGGCATCTGTCTCCGCCATTCCTGCGTTTTCTTTTGTTGCACCGTGTTGTCCGTTCTGCATGACTGGGTCCACGTTTGTTTCCAGTCCTGTATCATCGTCAAGTTCTTCTTCGTTGTTCTTTTTCTTGTCAGACTTGCCAAACAGTTTTCTTATCTTCTCTGGTGTCAGAGTGTAATGCAGGTTTTGTGACATACCCTGAAAACGTCCGAAACGTCCACGGCTGTACTCAGTGTGTGTGCCTACGTATGGTCTTCCGTTCTCATCCAAGTCGTATGCGTATGTTGCAAAGACAGCATTCATCGAGAATGTGTAGTTCTTCCACCATTTCAGGCGTATGTTCATTGACAGGTCACTCCATGGGCGTGTCTTGGCTGCCATGTTGTATGACATGCTTGCCCCCAACTGGTCTATGATGCTTATTTTCTTTATGGAGTCCGTTTTCGTCTTGACCTTCATCTCAATGTTGTTGTCAATACTGAAACGTATGCTACCGGTCTTTTGGCTGCCTACCGTACCAAACATTCCCCCGCTGAACGGAGAGTAGTTGACGGTGCTTACTTTTCCGTCTGCATCCGTTTTGGTGTATGTCTCGTAAAAACCATAATGCGCTGCACTAAAGTCAGGAGCATACGAGAAAGACACTGACGGTGTCATGGTATGTCTGATGGCTTGTATCCTGTCACCGAAGATTTTTCTGTTAGGAATGAAGAATCCATATATTTTCGTATTTGCCTGAACAGACATTGACCAGTTGTACACATTATAGAAACCATATACGGTATCGTTGACCTCGCGTTGGTTTTCTGCATCCCATGAGCGCATCACCTTGTTGGAATACATGCGGTCAGTGAAATTGAATGTCGGCGTAAGCGTTATGTACTTTAGCACAGAGAATGACGCACCAATCGGTATTTTGTGCTGCATGCCGTTGCTCCAGTCCTTTATCAGGTTTGACTTGAAAAATTCGCTTTCTTTCGCTTTTAACCTGTTAGACAACTGGCCGGTATAACTCATGTATATTTTCTCATACCACTTTTCCTTACCCACCATCTTCTTGCGTCTGAATGGATAGAAACGCGCTATGTTCACATTGAGGTCTGGCAGTGTCATGGCCACCGTAGAGTCTCGGGTGTACTGTGCTATGTCTGTTGCCAGCGACAATGACATGCCGATGCTTGAGAACGATGTACTCCATGATACAGACGATGTACGGGTGGACTGTGTGCGTGTCGCAGGATTATAGAGGGAGTTCAGGTTGTTTGCCTCATAACTTGTACTGGCGTAGTTCACACTGGCTTTCAGCGTACTGTACGGGTTTGCCTTACTGTCCTGGCTGTGTGACCACAACAGTTTGAAACTCGTTTCTTTTGTATAATCGGGAAAGCCTTCCTCTCCCGTTTTTGAGTCTTGATATGAGAAAAAGAACTGTCCCGAATATTTGTATCTTATGCGGTAGTTTGTTGCCAATGATATGCCCCATGACCCTTTGGTGTATATCTCACCAAGCAGTTTCAGGTCCATCTTGTCGCTTATGGCGAAATAGTAACCGCCGTCGCGCAGATAGAAGCCGCGCTCACTTTCATCACCATAGGTGGGCATTATGAAACCGCTGCTGTATTTCTTGGTGAAGGGGAAGAAGCCATACGGAATGGCGAGCGGTAACGGAATATCCTGTACCACGAGGTATGCCGGACCAAACACCACGTCCTTTCCGGGGCGCACTTTCGCCCTTGTCAGTGCAAGATAGAAGTCGGGATGGTCGGCATCGCATGTTGTGTATTTTCCATGCTTCAGATAGAATGTGCCGTCGGCGTCACGCTTTGAGCGCTCCGCCATGAGAAATCCATCTTGCTGCTCGGTATATGTGTTCAATACAATACCCTTCTTCGTCTTGAAGTTGAATGCCATGGTGTCTGTCTCGTATTTGTCACTGCCCATCACAAATACCGGGAGTCCGTACCGTTCTTTCTTTGCTGTATCCATGGCACCCGTTGCACGCACAAGACTGCTGTCCATCTGCATGTTTATCTTTTCGGCAGTAAGGTCCATGTTCTCATATTTCACATTCGACGAACCAAAAAGGAATGCCTTTTTTGAGTCGGCATAATACACCAGCGAATCCTTTGCCGTGTATTCCACTGGCGCATCGATGCCAGTTTTCCTGCGTCTGTTCAGTGAGTCTGCATGCAGAGAGTCGTCTATGGCCTTGTTATGCGCTTCGATGGCCATACGAAGCGAATCCATAAGGATAGAATCTACGACGAGGGTGTCATCGACTGTTTCCATATCGCCTACAACAAATCCATTCGCCATATTACTACCCATCACGAGCATTATGGCGAATATAAAACCTATTGTAGTGAATCCTTTACGCATAATCTTATGCAAAATTACAGCTTTTTTTATAAATGGCAAAGAATAAGAGGGCATTTTTGTTGTTTTGTTATGTTTTTTTTGCGTGTACCAATAAATATTAGTAATTTTGCCTAACATTTTTAAATATTTATCGACTTTACATTAATTAAATGAGAAAAACCACTCTCGAATTGCTCAGCCGTAAGGGCGTGCAGCCTATTAGCATGCTTACGGCTTACGACTATCCTACGGCATGCATCATTGACGAGGCTGGCGTTGACATGGCTCTTGTCGGCGACTCGCTCGGCAATGTCATTCTTGGATATGAGAACACACTTGCCGTCACCGTTGACGACATGATACATCATGGTGCTGCCGTGGTGCGTGGTACCAAGCAGGCTATGGTGGTCATCGACATGCCTTTTATGTCATATCAGGCCAGTGTTGAGGATGCTGTGCGCAATGCCGGTCGCATTGTGAAGGAGACTAACTGCCAGGCGGTTAAGTTGGAGGGCGGCGCTGAATATGCTGACCGCATCAGGGCTATCGTCAATGCCGGAATACCCGTGGTGGCGCATATTGGACTTACTCCGCAGTCGGTGAACACTCTCGGCGGCTACAAGGTGCAGGGGCGTACTGAGGAGAAGGCTGCCAAGTTGCTTGCCGATGCCAAGGCGGTGTGCGATGCCGGTGCCTTTGCGCTGACGCTGGAATGTGTGCCTGAGCCTCTGGCGAAGCAGATCACCGAACAGGTGCCTGCCATCACCATAGGCATTGGTGCAGGGCGCTATACTGACGGACAGGTACTGGTGTATCAGGACATGCTCGGATATACTGGTGGCAAGACGGCGAAGTTCGTGAAGAAATATGCCGACCTGCACGCTGTCATGCTTGAGGCGTTCCAACAGTACAAGCAGGATGTGGAGGCAAGGACATTCCCAGACGATAATCAAGTGTATAATTGAACTGTACCACTCTTTTTTGAAACAACGAATTTGACTAATTAAACGAATTACCATGCGGAAATGCCGTGTTGCATAGTAACTATTCAACGAATGTGTTTTTTGCCTACGGCGTACCGT
>JAEEHW010000033.1 GCA_016281055.1 Prevotella sp. | reverse complement strand
TTATTGTGACAATGCGTGAAAATATGACTCCACGGCGCATAGCGGTATGTTCTCCATCCACCCCTGGTCAATATAGGGCTTCATAGACACGCGCAAACCTTTCAGGTGCTTCGCGGCATGGTCAACGTTGATGAATTGTGATAGCGACTTGCTTTTCACGTTCTCCTCTGCCTTCACCTCTATAGGGACTATGCGGTCATCATGCTGGTAGAGGAAGTCAATCTCCATGGTAGAATTCTCTTTTGAGAAATAATATATGGATGTATCAGGTATGCTTTTCAATTGTTGCAGCACATAGTTCTCGGTGAATGCTCCTTTGAACTCCACAAATGCGTTAGAGTCTAAAAGCATGGAATTAGGACTTGCCTCTGACATACACGCCAGCAGTCCGCAGTCGAGCATATACAGTTTGAAAGCACTGTTGTCGGCATAGAACTTCAATGGCATGGCAGGCTCCTTTGTACGTTCTATCTTATATATCAGTCCGGCGTCAACAAGCCATTGTATAGCCGTCTCAAACTCTGCCGCACGCGCTCCCTTCTTTATCGCTCCGAATATGAACTTCTTGTTCTCCTTTGCCAGCTGCGCAGGAATGCTCTCCCATACCTGATGTATGCGGCTCACCTGCGGCTTGGTATGCTTCGCTATATCGCGCTCGTAAGCATCAAGAATCTCCCGTTGTATCTTCCTTACCTGTTTCACATCATGCGTGTCAAGGTATTTCTTCACGGCTTCAGGCATACCGCCTGTAAAATAGTATTCGCGAAGATACTCCGTCAGCACCTCGCTCATTGCGCTCATGCTTTCCCAATCGAGACTTCTCACCATCTCCGTCAGCTGTGGTCGCCCGCACGCCATCAGATATTCGGTGAAGGTCATAGGATACATACGCAGTGTGGTTATCTTTCCCACGGGGTATGACTCATCCTCCCTGAGCGATATACCGAGCAGAGAACCAGCTACGGCAACGTGCAGTGTGCGCATATCCTCACAAAAGTATTTCAATGATGCAATACCGTTGTGCGCCTCCTGTATCTCATCAAAGAAGAGCAGAGTCTCACCTGCCACGATGTTTGTCTCGTAGTAACGCTCTATCTCCTTTATTATCCGCTCTGTTGAGAGGTCTCTGAACAGATTCTCCGCAAAAGCGTTTGCATGGCAGTTTACGTACACCATGTTTTTGAACTCCCTGCCGCCAAACTCCCTCAGCAGATAGGTCTTTCCCACCTGCCTTGCACCCAGAACCACCAAGGGCTTATGCTCCGGGTCGTTTTTCCATTCCAAAAGTTCCTTATATGCAGTTCTCTCCATATTCCTTTGAAAATTAGTTCTTTCCGTTGCAAAATTACACTTTTCTTGGGGAATATACAAGAAAAATTACATTTTTCTTGGGGAATAAAATGTTAAAATCACACTTTTCTTGGGGAATAATTCAAAAAAACTACACTTTTATGGGGGAATGAGGATTCAATCCTTCCGCTCACCTTCAACCCTTCAATCCTTCAATTTTTCAATTCTTCAATCCTTCAACCCTTCAATTTTTTAATTTTTCTTTTGTGTGCGCACACATCATTTTTCTAAGAAAAAAGTCAGTGAAAAATTTGCATAGAAGAAATTAAATATGTAAATTTGCAACATCCCTCACGCCGAATGTGTCTGCTTGGGCAACACAGGGAAAGGCTCGTCCGATGTGACGGACTTATGCTGCAATAAAGGGATTACATATATGGAAAAGGCGTTTATCACGCGCTCTGTCTCTCAGACATCTTGAAAGTGTAGGAAACTTATCAAAATTGAAATCCGAGGACATGGCAACGATAGATGCCCATGGGTATGATGTTACCATCCCCCAAGAAACTGTCTGCTGCTCCCCTCCGAAAGAGGGGGAGATATTGGCGGTATGGTTTTCCCTCATTGGGAGGAAGCAGGGGGAGGTTTATTCATATCGGCGTGGGGGTCTTAGGTTGCTCGTTCTGATTTCAATGGGCAATTCCTACGGCCTCAAGGTGTGGAGCGAGTAACTGATACAGGCTCCGCGCTTTTTTTGTATCTGTAAGTTTCTAAATCCTTATTACTAAACCTGCCTGATTCTGGAGTCTGTAGGCATAAAACTAATAGTTATGAATAAACAGTTTTTTATTATTGTTGCCCTATTTCTAATGTGTGTAGGTGCAACTGCCCGTGATTACAGAACAAGTGGATACATGGGGTTCGTTGAAGAAACTACTGTTACTGATTTTGGCAAAAACACATTTGGAGGTGTCAACACTACTCATGGTTATCAGATTAATCCGAATCTCTTTGTTGGCGCTGGTGCAGGCATTATTGTCAACTATGACAAAACAGATGTAATAGGAGTGCCTATCTATGGTGACGTACGCTACACCATGCTGAAAAGCAAAGTCACGCCATTTGCGGAGGCCAAGTGCGGTTACTCCGTTGCGGATGTTGAAGGATTCTATGTGTCGCCAGCATTAGGTGTTGACATAGGTTTTACAGAGAAATTCGGCTTGTATGTATGTCTTGCATACGAACACTATAGCATTGGGAAAACCTCATACTCTTATTATGGCTCTTATTATGGTTATTCCTCTTACAAGACGAAGGACTTAAACACAATGGCATTAAGAGTTGGTATTCATTTTTAAAATCAAAAGACTATGAAAAAGATAATAAGTTTATTTGCCTTGGCGTTTCTTTTTGTCATTCATTCTCAGGCAGGACGTTTGGAACTAACAGGGGGGAGCATAGATTGCATCAAAGGACAAGAATACATTTCTGTCTCGCTTGATTACTCAAACACTGTGTACAATGGAAAAACACCTATCCCATTTTATGAATACTTGAAATCACAAAGACGGTTACCTAACTGGGAATACAAGTCTCTTGAGTATTTCTGTGAATGGTTTAATGACGAAACCGAAAAGACGACAGTATGTGTAAAATGTGAAGATGTCGAGTATGAGATAGTTGTCGTTGTTAATGAATTCAATACAAATGGTAGAATCAACGCAACTGTTATTGTAAAGAAACTGAGTACAGATGAGACGATGGCAACATTCTCATTGAAAGGAGGAGATGGTGATGCAAAAGATATGGTGCCACTACGTGATCCAATGAAGGATGCAGGTGAATGTATTGGTAAATTCTTCAACAAAAACTTGTAATTAAACAGTATGAAACATTTTATATGTACAATTCTTGTCGTTTTATTCTGTTCATTGGTATCAGCGGCAAGTCTTAATGTAGTATCTGGCGATATTGCAGTGCTCAAAGAAGATGCCATATGTACCTTTGAATTGGACCTTACAAATGCAATGTTTGAGCGTAAGAAAGATTTCAAAGAATGGTGTGGTTTAGAGTACGAAGAACGTGTGTTGCTTATGGAAACCGCTTTCCCTGAGTCTTTCAATGCTAAGACCAAGGGTTTGAAAATATCATCTGATGGTTCTTCTGCCAAATATAAGATGATATTGCATATTTCTAACTTTGTACGCAAGGCAGGAGCTTTCTATGGAGCAAGCGCATGGATGAGAATAGATGGTACATTGACCGTAATAGAGACTTCAACAGGTAATGAGGTTCTGAAAATAGATATTAATCATTTTTACGGGGAACAAGATTTCGTAGAAACTGACCGCTTCCCTAAAGCGGTATCAGAACTTGCAAAGAAATTACACAAATTGAAGAAAAAGTAACTTTAAGTATCAGGACAAGGGGGGGGCAGAAGTTATTTTGGTGCCCCCTTGCCTTGTAACACATTAATACATAAAGAATATGAAGAAAGTTAAGTTCTTAGCCTGCCTATTGTTCGGCATGGCATTGGTAATAAGTTGTTCAAGTGATGATGATAATTCTGGCGGTTCCAGTGGCGGTGGTGCCATCAATAATGGAACAGTTAATGAACATCAGTATGTAGATCTCGGATTAAGTGTAAGATGGGCTACAAGTGACTGGGGAGCATCCCAATCGGGACCGGGAATGTATAACCATGGGGTAGAATATTCATATAAATTAGAAAATATAAATTATGATGTTGTAACAGCAGAATGGGGAAGTCCGTGGCGTAGACCTACAGTAGAAGAGTTTCAAGAACTTGTTGAAAAGTGTACATGGTCTATTGACATGACACTTGGTGGTAACGGTTGCGCAATAATTACCGGGCCCAATGGTAATAAGATGAACATGCCTGTAGAAAGTAGTTATATTTCAAGTTCATATACTACTGGTTTAGGTTTTTATACATACAAATTGGAAATTAATGCATATAAAAAGGGAGATAATAGATTGCAGAATAGATTGCAGAATTTTGATGAACTTAAAGAGGAGATAAAGATAAAAGCACAGCCTTCTGGATATTTATTGTATAACAAAGACACATTAATAGAAGGTCCCGATGGCAAGTTATACACTCTTAAAGAATTTGAATGGTGGGAACATAATGTAGTATTATATTTCCTATCTAAAGATGAACTGTATATTTATGAAATAAGAACAGTTCATAATAATGTTACAGGGAAGTATATCAGGCCTGTTGCACCATATTGATAGAATCCTGTATTATTCACCATCATAAATGCTATCGTAAACATATTTCATGGGACAGATAGTATTAGACTCTATGACTTTATGTGACGCAGATTGCGTCACATAAAGTGAACAATGTAAAAAATTGAAGTAAAAATATGTTATACCATTATACTACATTAGAGACCTTTATTAAAATTCTTGAAGGAATAAAGATGTGCGATAACGAATATGTTTTGAAATTTCGTGCATCTCGCGTAGATCAGGTTAATGACCCTACGGAAATGACTCCTGATATCAAAACATTGAAGGATCTTCTCCATAACAAATCAGAAATAAAAGATATAGATAAATACTTAGCATATATAGACACAATTAATGAAAGTGATTTCCATGATATATTAAACAAAGAAAAACAAGATCACATGCCGTATGTGATATGCTTTTCTGAAAAACGAGATTATTTGCCTATGTGGTCTTTGTATGGAGACAAACATCATGGTATATGTATGTGTTTTGATAATGACTTCATACAGGAAACTCAAATGTACTATTATGAACAACATAATAATAAGATGATTCTAACAGGGGGTAAAGTATCATACAAAAGACATTGGGAATCAAAAGTCATACATGGGATTATAGAAACTGTACTTATGTCAGACAGTAAGGATAGTGGTGACGAATTAGCATTGCTCTATTTAGCAGCATTCCCCTTTATCAAAAATGCAAATTATAGCTGTGAAAATGAACATCGAATTTGCCTGTATAATTTCAAGAAGTACTCCACACCAGAAATAAATAGAATGGTAAAATATGATAAAGAGAAACCATATATTGAAGTGAATATTCCTTTGTCAGCATTAAAAGGCGTTATATTAGGAACAATGGTACCATTCGATTTTTTCAAGAAGTCTATCGAAACTTATCTACGTGAAAAGTTTAATGTCAAATTAAAAATATCAAAGTCAAAAATCCCATATGGCCATGAATAGAATTCTTATTACTTTATTATCTCTACTGACTTTTATGTCTATGGAAGCATCTACGATGATTGCCGACTGGAGAAACTATGGTGGAGTAAAAAAGACATATACAGAAACGAAGTCCTTTACCGCAAAACAAGGTGACATACTTCAGTGCCAGTGTTCTGGTTCATTGAGGTCAGGTGCTTATTTGAAGTTGTATTTAACAGTCAACGGAGTCAAAAAGGCATTGGTCAGTTATGACTATAATTCTAATCTTTCGGATAGAAGTTTTAAGATTCTAAATTTCCAACTCACTGAAGATAATAATTACACATTAACTTATGAATATCGTCATGTTGGTGGTGGCACAGCTTATGGTGCTCATGCAAGAGTTTATTTGACATCAACGAGCGATAATGATTACAATACTCCTTTGTCAAATGGAGATGAGTTTCATTTGGATGGGTTTCACTATAAAAACAATAATAATGTATTGTCCGTATGTCAGTGTTCTTACTATCAGTATGATGGTGACATAGTTATACCAACATCGATTACATATCGTGGCGGGAGCTATGTTGTAAAGGGAATTGAAAATGAAGCTTTCTACAAATGTACAGGTATCAGTACAGTATATTTAAATGATTCTATATCAACTATGGGTAGTAGCGTTTTTGAAAGATGTACTTCATTAAATGAGGTAAATCTGTCCACAAATCTTACATCCATAGGTGATCGTCTTTTCTTTCAATGCAATAACCTAACATCTGTAGTCATACCTTCTAATATTACAAACATAGGTACTCAAGCATTCTATGGGTGTAATAATCTTTTATCAGTAACATCTTATGCACAAACCTCTCCTACTGTAGTAAGTGATGCTTTTTATGTTTACGGAGATCTATATGTTCCCAAGGGAACAAAGGAAGCATACAAAGCAGCAGATGTATGGAAGAATTTTAACATCATTGAAATGGAAGATGAAACCACATACCAAAAAGGCGACGTAAACCATGATGGTTCTGTTACAATGGCTGATGCTAATCTGGTGGTGAATTACTTCCTTTCCAACGATAAGACTACATTCGTAGACTTTGATATAGTAGCAGCAGACGTGAATGAGGATGGTGATATAAGCATGGCTGACGCAAATGCTATCGTAAACATGTTTCTTGGGACAGGACAATAGTATTCCTGTTATTTTAAGATGAGTAAGCCACAGTAGCGTTAAACTCATACACGCTGATGAAAGATAAATCGAGGCATGCCGCATGACATGCCTCGATTTTGTCTTTATACCATTTTCCTTGTGCCGTTGCACTGCGGATAGGCGGAGCAGCTCCAGAACTCCTTGCCGGAGTTGATGCCTTTGCGCGCCATTCTTTTTATCATGGGTTTGCCGCACTGCGGACATTGTGGGGCGTCATTCTGTCTGCTCTTGTCTGCTCGGTATGCCAGGCGCTCCTGTGTCAGTGCCTCGGTGAAGCCTCCTTCCTCGCGGAACGTTGCGAGCAGACGTTCTATCTGTTTGTTGAGCATAAGGGTGAGGCGGTTGCATAATACGAGGATGCAGTTTGCTACTATGATGCTGTCGTCTGACTGCAGCCAGGCATCAAACAAGTGTTTCTGCCTCAAGATATGAATGCTGCTCTGGTGTTGTACGTCATCCTGATACAATGGTTTTTCAAGTCGCACGGCGGATACCTGTATGTATTCCTGTGAATGAACCGACCATGGCACTTGTTCTTGTCGCATGAGCCAGTTGAGGAAATCGTTTGACAGTTCGGAGAGCGTGGCTCTGGCAACGTCGGTAAGTCGCATCTCTGTCTCCTTTGAGGTGGAGTGTCTTGAGTTGCCCTCTGCGATGTTTGCCGGAGCAGAGCGTGCTGCCTGCGTCATCTGGTCATACTGACGGCCGCATGGATCATTGCTTCGGTTGAGGAACTTGTGGCAGAAGTCCTGCGTGGCAAGTTGGATGACGTTGGCGAGAACCCATGTGTCAAGCCAGTAATAGCCGAAGCGCTTTATTTCCATTGTTTTTTCATTTTTTAGGGGTTATTTCAATATTTCGTTATAACGATATATCGATATGACGATATATCGATATATCGAGGGGTCGTTATTTCGGGATTTCGATATAACGGTATTACGAGGTTTTAAGGCGTTATAACGAAATAACGATATAACGTTATTACGAGGGGTTTTCGTTATGACGTTATATCGTTATTACGTTATTGCGAGAGAGAATTCTTTATTCTGCTGCTGCTCCTTCTGCGAGGCGGTTCTCAATCTTGCGGCCCATGGTGAG
>JAEEHW010000032.1 GCA_016281055.1 Prevotella sp. | reverse complement strand
TTCCCCGACTGCTCAAGAGCGTAGTCAGAGTTACCTACATCACCAACAGTATCCTTGCAAGCACAGAGCTCCTTGCGTGTCGCTCCTGAGGGGAGCTTAATCACGCAATAGTTTCCTCCACGCGAAGTCCGCTGAGCAAAATTCCCAGCCGAACGAACGAGCAGGGCACCCTGTCCGGGACGGAGCTCAATGTTGTGAATCACCGTACCTACAGGGATGTTGGCCAGGGGCAGGGCATTACCCACCTCGGGCACTGCCTCAGCTCCAGACATCAGCGTTGCGCCAACCTGCAGTCCATTGGGAGCAATAATATAACGTTTTTCACCATCAGCGTAGAAGAGCAGAGCGATGCGAGCCGAACGGTTCGGATCATACTCGATTGTCTTAACTACAGCTGGAACACCATCTTTCTCTCGCTTGAAGTCGATGAGACGATACTTCTTCTTGTGGCCGCCGCCGATGTAGCGGACGGTCATCTTACCGGTGTTGTTTCGGCCGCCGGTAGAACGCTTGCCGTAAACGAGAGACTTCTCTGGCACGGATGCAGTAATTTCCTCGAACGTGCCAATAACCTTGTGTCTTTGACCAGGTGTAACTGGTTTAAATTTACGTACTGCCATTTTTTATTTTAAATATTGCTGTAAAAATCTATTTCCTCGCCAGCCTTCAGGGTGACGATGGCTTTCTTGAAGGCGTTGCGCTGACCCTTGATCAGACCAGCCTTGGTGTAACGAGAAGAACGCTTGCCAGCGTAGTTCATCGTGTTCACGTCTTCAACAGTAACATTGTAGCGATCCTCAACCTCCTTCTTAATCTGGAGCTTGTTAGCCTCTGGCTTAACGATGAAGCCGTAGCGGTTAGGGCGCTTCTCTGTAATCTTGGTCATCTTCTCAGTGACCACAGGTTTGATGATAAATGCCATAATTCTTTTATCTCCTTCTTAAGTTTACTTGGTTAAAATCTCGTCGATTGTCTTGACTGCGCTCTCGCACATCACAACAACGTCAGCGTTGAGAGCCTTGTAAGCATTGAGCTTAGCAGCACCCATTACCTCTGCCTTCTGCACGTTGCGTGCTGAGAGATAGACGTTCTTGTTGTCCTCTGGCATGAGGAAGAGAACCTTCTTGCCTTCTGCCTTGAGGTTCTTGACTACCTCAAGGAACTGCTTTGTCTTTGGTGCCTCGAAGGTGAAGTCCTCAACTACGATGATGCCGTTCTCCTGAGCCTTGTATGTCAGTGCGCTCTTGCGTGCGAGCTGCTTTGTCTTGAGGTTCAGCTTTGTGCGATAGTCGCGTGGCTTAGGACCGAATACGCGTGCGCCGCCCACGAGCACTGGTGAGTTGATGTCACCGCGACGTGCGCCGCCGCCGCCCTTCTGGCGTCCGAGCTTGCGTGTTGAACCAGACATCTCGCTGCGCTCCTTGGCCTTTGCAGTACCCTGGCGCTGGTTGCCGAGATATTGTTTTACATCGAGGTAAAGAACGTGGTCGTTTGGCTCGATGGCATAGATAGCATCATTCAGTGTGACCTTGCGTCCGGTCTCCTGACCCTGTATATTCAATACACTTACTTCCATTTCCTTACTTCTTAATTAATACGGTTGAACCATTGTATCCTGCAACAGAACCCTTCACGATGATGAGATTCTGCTCTGGGATAACCTTTAACACTCTGAGGTTCTGTGTAGTAACACGCTCGTTACCCATGTGGCCGCCCATGCGCATTCCCTTGAACACTTTCGCGGGATATGAGCAGGCACCGATTGAACCTGGCTTACGCAGACGGTCGTCCTGACCGTGTGTTGCCTGGCCTACACCTCCGAAACCATGGCGCTTAACGACGCCCTGGAAGCCCTTACCCTTAGATGTTCCGACTACGTCAACGAAATCATTCTCTGCGAACAGTCCGTCAACAGGGATTGTCTCTCCGAGGTTGTGGTCCTCGTCAAACTTGAACTCGGCCAAGTGCTGCTTCGGTGTTGTGACTGCCTTCTTGAACACACCCTTCATAGGTGCAGAAGTGCGCTTCTCCTTAGCTTCGCCGAAGCCAAGCTGCAGAGCCTCATAGCCGTCTTTCTCGACGGTCTTTACCTGAGTTACGACACAAGGACCAGCTTCGATAACAGTGCACGGTGTATTCTTACCGTCGGCACTGAAAACGGATGTCATTCCGATTTTTCTTCCAATTAATCCTGGCATTTCTGTTTGTAATTATATAAATAATGTGTAATATTAATCATATATACGCAAAAATAGCCACACAAAGACCTCTCCTTTTCCGAAGTCTAAGGCGCTCAAATTCAGCGAGTTGATAGCTTAAAGCCAGCGCAATCCCGCCTTTTTGCTCTGCAAAGGTACTGCTTTTTTCCCATTCCGACAAGAAATTTAATATTTTTTAACGGATAGGAGAAGTGTTTTTGAGGAGGGAAAAGGTAGTAGAAGGGGAGTGATAGAGGAGTGATAAGGGAGTGATAGAGGAGTGATAGGGGAGTGATAGGGACATTACGGTTGCAGTTTTCAATAATTAAATTCTATAGCACTATTCACACAGTCTAATACATATGTCCCTATCACTCCCTTTCTACTCCACTTCCACTCCCCTATCACTCCCCCTAAATCCCTATCACTCCCCCCCCAAAAACACCCTGCTCACCTACCCCCTCCTTTTCCTTACACTTTGATTTTTCCAACCTCGATTTCCTTGCGCTGTAGATTTTTTCTTCCCAACAATTTTCGTACAGCCGAAAATAGCGAATTTTGCAAACCGCTGACAATAAGCGTCTTAATTTTCGGGGACAATTTTCCATTCCGTAAAAGCTATCATATTACCGTGTAAAAGCTATCATTTTGTGTTGTTAAAGCATAGCTATTACATGGTAAAAGCTATCTAATTACAACGTAAAAGGTGCCTTATTACATTCCGGGAGCTATTTCCGCATGAAAAAGTGCATAAAAAAGCACCGTAAGATACTCTATTTTGAGTTCCCTGACGGCACTTTTCATTTTGACACTTTGTAAACCAAAACACTTCCAAACATATCAAAGTGTCAAACACTTGTATATTTTTCACTTTTCTTTCTTCAATCTTTCAACTTTTCAATTCTTCAATTCTTGTTGTTACCTCCCACAGATCCCACAGATGACTCAGATTCGTGGATATATAACTTAATGACGTTAAATTTTTCACTTTTCACTATGAGCGTAGCGAAGCCATAATCCCCGTGTAATGCCCATATAATCATTCATTAATGTTTAATTTGTGGATAATTACATGGCCATTATATGTTATGCACAAAAAAGTCTCACTGCGCGGCTAATTCGTAAAATTTGCATAATTCGTAGTTGCTAATCCGTTCGGCTTTTATGTGGGAATAGAATATATCCCTTACAATCCCTTGCAATCTGCGTGGAACCAACAACGGATTACGGATTTCGAATTATTCGTCAAGGAACAATCTGTGCCATCTGCGAAGGTTTAGCTAGACGAAGTCAAATCTGTGGGAAATAAATAATCTTTTTCAATCCCTTTCAATCTGTGTGCGAAAAATATATCGCTTTCCATCCTTTCCAATCTGTGTGGGAAAAATTCATTTAGGGATTTGGCACGAAAATGATATTGATATTTTATTTTTTATCCAAACTATTTTGTCAATTCACGAAATAATTGTAATTTTGCATTTGCTTTGCAATACTTGTATGTCAAATATGAGGCAAAGCGCCACATAACATAAAAGCGTCAACGATGCTTTGTACTGGTCGGGCTGTGGAAGGCCTCAGATAGCAGGACAAACTTGATGTGATACCTGCATTTTATGTATATTGTGGCAACGACTCTCTATATCAACTAACAATGCTCTCTCAGGGTATCAGTGAGCTACTAACCTCAAAAGGTAAAAGGATAAATGAAGAAATTTTTCATTGCCGCACTGTGCGGCATGCTTGCGTGCATCAGTACGCAGGCGCAACCGGTGCTGACGCACGAGAGCAACGGAATGCTCGAGGGTGACTTCACCAGGCATGGCATCGAGTTCTTTGATGCCGGGCAGGGAGGCGAAGACCTCCTTTGGGAATACCCCATAGAGTTTATTGATAACCACGAAACGGAGATTAATGTCGGAGTGGATTTTCTCGGTGTCTATCGCATGACAGACGACACTCATGCGGAGTTCTATATTGAGAAAGCCGACAGCACAACGGGCACCACGACATGGCAGCAGTTCCAGTGTCGCGAGGAGAGTCCGCTGAGCAAGACCGATTATGTCAGTCCGCTCCTGCGCATAAAGTACCCCTTCGAATACGGCGACAGCATAGCAAGGCCGTTCCATGGCGAAGGGGTATATTGCGGTGATCACCACTTTATCAAGCGCGGAGCCACGACGGTCATGGCAGACGCCACTGGCTCGTTGGTGGTGGACGAAGGCGACACCTTGCGCAACGTGCTGCGTATATATACACTGAAGTCTTATTCCATCTGCATGGACATGAACCCTGCCGCACTCGACACGGCGAAACTGCGTCAGGTGATAGAGGAAACCTACGAGTGGTATGCACGCGGCAACCGCTATCCTGTGCTGCAGACCAAGACGAGTACGAGCTACGACAATATGCAGGTTCTCGGCACAAAGCGCACGGCATACTGCTGTCTGCCGTCAGACCTTCTGTCTCTAAACGACAGCGTAAACCGTGAGGTGCAGCGCAAGGACTCGACAGCCGAAGCCCAGCGTGAGGCGGCAAACCGTGACATCATACACTACAAGGCAAGCGTCAACAGCGGTGTGATAACGCTTGACTACGACCTTGATGCACCTGCACACATTGTTACGCTCGTGGCTGATGCCTTCGGCATGACGTACCGCCGCGCGGAGTGGACACAGCAGGATGGCAGCGGCTACACACGCCGCATAGACTGCAACGGACTGAGGAGAGGGACATACATTCTATATATTAACGTAAACGGGAGGATATACAGTGAAAAGGTTAGTTTGTAAGTATAGCGTGAAGAGGATTTGTTGTGTAGTGATGTTGCTGTCTATTGCAGAATTTGCATTTGCGGATGACACCAACGATACTAATATAGATAGTCAATTTCAATTAATACCACAAACACTCGCTCCAAAGGCACCAAAATCTGCGGAACTGGTAAAACACATAGACTACCCCGTCAGTAAATACACAGGTGTACCAGACATTTCCGTGCCGTTATACACTATAAATGCAGGAACATTGTCTATACCAATTTCACTCAATTATCACGCTTCAGGCATAAAAGCCAATCAGGAAGCAACATGTGTGGGATTAGGATGGAACATGAATGTTGGCGGCATAATAACAAGGACTGTTGTTTGTGAGGATGACTTAGGAGAATTTGGTGGAAACGATAGAGTACATGGCGGATTTATAACAACTCCGACATTACGAGATAATACAGTATTCGATGAGAACAAAGATTTTTGGTGGTTTGATGATGGTGAGTCGAGAGTTGATTCAGAACCAGATATTTTTTATTTCAGTATCCCTGGTGCAAATGGAAGATTTCTCTTTTCTGTAAAGGATAATGGAGACATTGTTCCTGTCTTGATTGACAAAGAGAAGGCAAACGTCAAAATAGAAGTACTATTGAATTCTTGTTCATTTGAAATCTATGATGAAGGTGGTAATAAATATGAATTTTCGTCTCAAGAACACACACGAACTTTTTATAGAAGTGGACCTTGCTATAAAGAGGGGGATGACGAAATAATTGCAGGTGCTGGCACAAATTTTACTAATGGTGGATACTTCAATAATGGTGGACAAATATTTCCAAATACAAACCAAAATTATTACATTTCTAGTTGGTACCTGAGTAGAATAATCAGTCAGACGAATGATACAATAGATTTTGAATATGAAGAAGAAACGTATCAGTTACCTGTTCAAGAAAGTTGTAATCGCTATAATATAGTATCAACAACAATATTAAGCAATAATCCGAGTTTTGGAAATACTGTTAATGGTGGGTTGCCAAACCATAATTATCCTCAATATACTCAGACCAAAACACTTATAGACTCTCAGAGACTAAAAGCAATATCGTGGAAACATGGATACATTGATTTCTCATATTCGGGCAGAGAAGATATTCAGAAATATGGTTCATGGCCTTCATCTCAGAAACTTGATAACATAAAAATTTTAGACACGCACAATTCCACATTGCACAATTACAAATTCTCATACTCCTATTTCAATGATGGTTGTATGGGGACAAACAAGCACGTATTCAAAAGACTAAAACTTTTGAATGTGTGTGATGTACTTCAAGAAAACGATGGATATTCTTTTGATTATATCCAAGGTACTCTTCCTGCAAAGAATTCAAGAAACACTGATTTCTGGGGATATTATAACGGTGCCAACTATAAAGAAAATTATTATTCAGCTGCTATCGTGGATGGTATAATTTATGAAGGAGCGAAAAAAGAAACAAACTATAGTTGTATGAGTATCGGAACACTTAATACGATTACTCAACCTACTGGTGGAAAAGTACGATTTGAATATGAAGCCAACAGCTTCTTTGAGGCAGACTTCGTCACGTACAAGAAATGCAAAGGAGATTTAAGGTGCTTTTATGGGAGTTACGATGATTATAATGCCATCGATAATGAATATGAAGATGATATGGATTCGCCTGATGAAAACCTACATAATACAAGTTATTGTGAAGAACAAGCAGATACTGTTATACTAACAGAAAAACAAAACATAAAATTCTATTTTGACTATTCTTGTGTGTCAGTCAAAGACAATAGGATGTATATAGAAGGAAATATCGGAGAACCACAGTTTAGCATTTTCCAATTAAACGATGATGGTACAAGGACTAGAATGAAAAATTTTTATGTAGAGAAATTGGACTATAATAATAATTGGCACACAACGGAAAATGCGACAATAGAACTACCTGCAGGAAGATACCTTTTTTACGCGTGTTCAAGAGAATACAATGTAGAGTGTCATTTTCAGTATGAATATTGTGAAATTGACCACATATACAATCAATATCATGATGGCGGAGGTTTGAGAATAAAAAAAATATCGAGTGATAATACGATTAGTTACACCTATGATGGTGGCAAACGACTGATATTACCTACGTGCTCATATTTTTATGGAAATAATATAACAGATCATCTTGGACGTAAAAAAGCAGAAGCTGTTTATCTAGTTCAAACATCAGATTGTACCCATACGCTTTCTACGCTGAAAGGTGGAAATACGTTCGGATATGACGAAGTGACAGAAACATTTGGAGATGGCAGTAGCAAAATATATTCTTTCCACAATGAAACGGAAATTGTGGACGGTAATGTACACAGACATACAAATGTGGATTATAGCAACGGATTATTAGAGGGTATAACGTGTTACGATAGTAATGGAGTCGAAGTCTATGAACAAACCTTTAGTTATGACAATGTTTTGTCAAAGGATACTGTATTTGCTTTCTATTATTTGTCACAAGCTACATATCTTATATATTACCAATATAATGTCTATTGGCCTGTTTTGTCTTATACCCACACGCAGACATTTCATAATGGCACAAATGATTGGGTAGAAGAGAGAATGACGTCTTATGATGACAAACTGAGAATTGTAAAGGATTCTGTCCTCATGCGAAACACTGGCTATTCTATACATCATAAGTATGCATCTGATGTTATACCATATATGCAGAATAGAAATATGATTTCTCAACTATCGGAAACCTTTATGACGAAAAATGGAATGGTAGTAAAAGGGAAAAAGATAGATTATGATTTTGTCTATACCTCTAACGATAGCATCATACTCCCACACAGAGAAAGTCTTTTAGAAACCGACAATCCTTTGACTCTTGCAAACTATTCGCAAGCCTTCAATGTAAAAGTTGCACGTTCTGAATACACAGCGCATGGTAATCCCATGCAGATTTCTACAGATGCTGGTCATACGGTGTATCTGTGGGGGTATAAGGATACTTACCCTGTCGCTGAGATAAAGAATGCAACATTTGATGTCGTCAAGAATTTACTCGGGGAAAGTTTTATCAGGACACTCTGCAATGCAGCAGAGCCGCCAATATATCACCTGCAACAGTTAGGAAAAATAAGCAATCTATTGCCGGATACACAAGTAAAAATCTTTACCTACGACCCTCTCAAAGGACTGCAGTCAACGATAGCTCCGAACAAATATGCAGAGAGTTATGACTATGACAACAGTGGTCGTCTGATACGTTCAAAGGAAAACGGCAGGACTGTCTCGGAGTATGAGTACAACTACCGCAAACAATGATGACAGTAGACATGGATTTTACGAACACAGATTCAACCGATTGGACAGATAGACATTTACAGACAATCTGAGAAATCTGTGTATATCTGTGGGAGACTAACAACAATTAATGAAAAAACAATGAAACATTTTGTAATTACGATAATAATTAGTACCTTTGCACTCGGTGATGCCCTTGCACAAAGCCTAGATCAGAACTTTATAGCGACGAAGAAGATGATCAATGCGCAGGGCGGCTACATAGAGTCGGTGCAGTACTACGATGGACTGGGATACCCGACCATCATCGCCACCACCACGGGAACGGACGGCAGTACATCATACAGCCTGACCACCTACGATGGTAAGCGCAGGGAAGAAAAGAAATATCTTCCCGTGCCGATAGGCAACGGCATGAACTACCTTTCACCTGAAGATATAATAAGCGCGGCATCATCGTTTCATTCCGACGGCTTCGGCTATACACAGAACCACTACGACGCGCTCGACAGGGTGACCAAGACAGACCTGCCCGGACATGAGTGGAGGGAAAACGACAAGGCCAACGGCACGGAGTACTCCGCCAACACTGCAGAGGACAAGGTGAAGCACTATGAGGCACCATGCGGAGTAAACTCACTGACGAAGCCTGAGAATACAGGCTACACATACTACCCGGCCGGCACGCTGCGCAAGGAGACCACCCATGATGCCGACGGCAAGACGGTGACGACGTTCACCAACCTCTTCGGAGAAAAGGTACTGGAGCGCACGGCGGCGGGCGATACCTACTACGTGTATAACGACCTTGGACAATTGCGCTACGTGCTTACGCCAAAGTATCAGAGCGAAAAGAAAAAAGAACTTGATGCCTACGAGTACCGTTATGATTATCGTGGCAGGGTGGTGAAGAAGATTCTCCCCGGATGCAGATACACTCAGTACTGGTATGACAAGGCCGACCGCCTGCTGTATGTGCAGGATTCCACGCTGAGGGAAAGAGGAAAGTATCGCTTCATGCTCTACGATGCACTGGGAAGGCTGTGCGTGCAGGGACTGTGCGACAACTGCAAGCGCAGCAGCAACGACGGACTGATGCCAAAGGTAAAAATAGACCCGACCCGCTCGGGCGTGTGCGGAACGAGTTACATACTCGATACGCAGTATGCCAATACACTGCTTACCAACCCTACGCTGGAGGTTGCGAACTACTACGACAACTACAACTTCACCACTGGTGCCGGCAGTGGCGTGATGATGGGAGGACTGAAGCCAGACCTCAGTCTCACGGCCAAGGAATACATGGTTGGCTACCAGACAGGCTCTGTAATAGCCACGACCGACGGCAGTTACATTGCCACGGTGCAGTGGAACGACATCAAGGGCAATCCGCTCGGACACAAGACACGCTATCCCAATGGAGTGATAGAAACGGGAAACTCTGAGTTCACCTTCACCAACAACGTAAGCGAGGCGGAACTGCGACTGAGCAACCTTTACGGTGGCGACATTGTAATGAATGAAGCAAACACCTACAGCAACGTCACAGACCAACTGACAGGCACGGAGATAAGACTGAACCACGGTGCCGGTGAAACTCTGACGAATGTCGGCTACACCTACGACCAGCTCGGCAGACTGACCGGCAGGACAAGACAACTGAACAGCGACGCTGGCAGCAGCACTGTGAACTACGCCTACGACATGCGAGGGTGGACACGCGAGATAAGCACCACAGACGGATTCATGGAGCAACTGCTGTATCAGGATGCCACGACACCATGCTACAACGGCAACATAAGTGCCATGAAGTGGAAGAACAGCAACGTCAAGGAATGGATTCAGTCATTAGACTATATCCGTGGCGACGTGAATGGAGACGGCAGTATAACAATGGCTGATGTCAACATGGTGATGGACTATTACTTTGCGGTGGACAAGCCGAGTGACTTCAACTTTGCAGCTGCCGACGTGAATGGTGATGGCTATGTATCCATGTCTGACGCCAGTATGATTTCTAACATGTACCTCCGTGGAGTGAGTGTAGCTGAATGTCAAGTTTTTACAGAAAAACTGAACATAAAGGACAATCAAAATGTTACACGCGGCTATGATTTTAGCTATGATGGAGCAAACCGACTGACAACATCTATATACTTAGAAGAAAGGGCGGATGACATTGACCCGATACCAGAACCGAATTACAAGGAGTATTGCATCTATGACCCTAACGGCAACATAACAAAGATGGTGCGTCATGGTAAAGATCCGAACGGAAACTACGCAGCCGTTGATAACCTCGCCATGACCTACACAGGCAACCAACTGTCGAAAGTGAAGGAGAATACATACAATATCACCGCCGAGGGTAGCACAGACTTCAAAGGACAAAGGTATCAAGATATGCACTGTACCTACAATGGTGTCGGCTCGCTCACCAGCGATGAAGGAAGAAATATAGCATTGATAGAATACGACAATATGAACAACCCGAGCAGAATACAGTTTACTAACGGCAACGTGACGAAGTATGTTTACTCCGCCACCGGCGAGAAACTGCGCACCATCCACCAGACAGCTGCGCCGAATATCACCGTGGCTATGGGTACAGCGTATGAACTGACAGCATCGGAACTGTTGTATGAGGATGTTACGGACTACTATCTTGGCGGCAAGTTGACTGTGAAGAACGGTCGTATGGACAAGTATTTCTTCGATGGTGGATATGCGCAAGCTACAGTTGATGAAGCAAATAATTCAGATAATTTTGCATTCTTCCACTATAACTCCGACCACCTCGGCAACGTGCGCGAGGTGATAGACGAGAAGGGCGACGTAGTGCAAATAACGAACTACTATCCTTTCGGCACGCCATACAGTGCGGAGGATTTCGCTACGCATAATCCCGACCAGCAGGACCACAAATATAACGGCAAGGAGTTCGACACCACGCATGGATTGAATACCTACGACTATGGTGCAAGACAGTACAATTCCCTTGTCGGCAGATGGGACAGAATGGACCCGTTGTGCGAAAAATACTACTCCGTCAGTCCGTATGCATATTGTGCGAATAATCCAGTGAAGTATGTGGATCCGGATGGAAAAGATTATGATGTTTATTATGATGGTGCGTCTATAACCATTAGAGCAATGTATTTTACTGATGAGGCATCTGCAGAGTCTGCAAATAATGCGGTAAAATTCTGGAACGATTTGAATGGACAATATACAATGGATGGGTTACCTGTAAAGTTTGATTTTACTGTATCTGTTGTGACATCAGCGGAAATACCAGAGGGGGTCAAGGCTGAGAGTTATATTAGAGCCAAAGTTAATGCGAGTGAATCAGCTAACTCCTATTTATTAGGAGATTTTGATAATCCTAACAAAAATGGTGAAACTTTAGGTGGTCGTCTTGTTAAAGTAAAAAATGGAAACGCAAAAACACGAACGGGAGCGCATGAAATAGGTCATACTGTTGGATTACAACATTCTGATTCGGGCCTGATGACTGCCGCATCCAGTGACCCTAGAAGATCTGATCACGTAAATAAAAAAGAGATAAAAACCATGATAAAACGAGCTGTTAAAGGAAATCCAGAGAAAGATGTAGAGGGCAATCCTGCAGGAAAAGGCCATTTTCATAACAACTCAAATAACCCGAACTTGAAATTCAAGTATAAGATAAATAAAATTGAGAAATGAGAATCCTATTTATATTCTTTTCGTTAGTTTGTACCATTATTAATTGTTTTGGACAAGATAATTACGGAACAAAGTTTTATAATGTTGATGGTTCGCAGAATGCGTATTTTATCGACACAATACGGATAGATAGTCTAGCTATAGTCAGATCTTCAAAAAACGGGCAATTCTTTGCAATAAGGAATCCGAATAAAAAGAGTTTGAAAGGTAAAATTTGGAATTTATCTAACGTATACCTTTATAATACAGAATGTTTCGGAAGTTGGTGTTTGAGGGATATGCCTGTCACGGCTATTCCCGATGAGATT
>JAEEHW010000031.1 GCA_016281055.1 Prevotella sp. | reverse complement strand
TACTTGTTATCGTCACCACGGAAGATGGTGCTGTCGATAACATCCTTCTTCTTCAACTTACCCTCTGTGACAAGACGTAACTTCTCTTCTTTGATGCGCTCTAAGAGAACTGACGCTGGCTCGTCCGCTGGGTCTTGTGGCACAAGTTTTCCTTGGATGGCTTCTTGGAGAATACTTTTCTTAATGCTCGGATAAAGGTTGTCGTTAAGCAAGTCTAACACCTCTTTCTGTTGTGTATATTGGGATATAAGCTTTGTAAGCTCATTGTATTTTTCGATTATCCGTTTTTGTTCTTGAAGCGGTGGAATAGGAACAAGTATTGCTTTTAGATATTCAAATGGAGGAATGTTCTTTATAGCAGAGCCTGCCCCTTTCATTTCATTCTCAATTAGCAAAATGTACGCGAAGAAAAGCTGCCAATAATCTGCTATGCCTAAATTGTATAATTCCACCCTCATAAGTGCCTGATTGATTATTCCTATCGGTGCTTCTTCTGGAAGAAGATATGTTTCTCCAATAGTTCCTGCACAGCTGACAATAATATCAAATGGTTTTGTTACAAAAGACTGCATTTCAGCGAATTTATCTTCTGAAATATAATACTCACCTAAGCGATAGTCTTTTTGTATCGCATTCTTTTGCTCATAAACTTTGATTGAGTGTTCGTTTTTGGGAACAAACATTGATTTGGTCAGACAGCTTCCGAATGGCCCTTTTCGATAAATTCCTAATTCATTAAGTCTACACCAAGTCCATCCAAGTGGCAAACTATATGGAAGTTCATCATCAATGCAAACCACCTTACCGTCTGCGAACTTCTCATAATAGGAACTAAAACAAGTAACGACCATGATATATTGATATGGGGGCTATTCCCCAATCTTATACAAATAAATACATTTATCATGGTTGAAAAATTCAAAGAGTATCTGACCCATTCTAACATGGCAGAGAACACCGTTTCGGCATACGTATATGCTGTAAACGACTTCAATTCCCGCTACAAGGAATTGACAAAGAAAAATCTCCTACTTTACAAGACGTATCTCATTGAGACGTTCAAGCCTAAGACCGTAAACTTACGGATCCAGGCATTGAACAAGTATCTGGAGTATCTGCACAAACCCCGCTTGCGCTTGAAATCTGTCAAGGTTCAGCAGCGTACCTATCTGGAGAATGTAATCAGCAATGCAGACTACACCTTCTTGAAGAATAAGCTGAAAAAGGAAGACAATCAGGAATGGTACTTCGTGGTTCGCTTCCTCGCTGCTACAGGTGCAAGAGTCAGTGAACTGGTGCAACTGAAGGTGGAGCATGTAAAAACGGGCTATTACGACATTTACACCAAGGGTGGAAAGATACGTCGCTTATTCATCCCTAAGAAACTGCGTGATGAAGCACAGGAATGGCTTTCTGCCAACAAAAGAGAAAGTGGTTATCTTTTTCTCAACCGTTTCGGGGAAAGAATAACCACTCGTGGCATAGCGCAACAGTTGAAGAACTTTGCAGTGAAGTACGGCTTGAATCCTAAGGTGGTTTATCCACATTCTTTCCGCCATCGCTACGCAAAGAATTTTCTTGAGAAGTTCAACGACATATCCCTGCTTGCCGACTTGATGGGACATGAGAGCATAGAGACAACAAGAATCTATCTACGCCGTACTGCAAACGAGCAGCAAGCAATTGTTGATAAGGTCATAACTTGGTAGCAGATTCGCAAAGAAAAGGGGTGGGGGCTTTTGTATGCATGAAAATCTCTTTTCTCTTTTCTCTTTTTCTCTTTTCTAGCATTGTATGACTGCGTAAAGATATCTAACGAGTGTTAAATTAAGGCCTCACTCCCATTCCAAGAGTAAGGCCTTAATGTTTTTATGTTTGTATATATCCTTTGGAGATCATGTCATAGTATAGGGCTTCCAGTTCGTCGAGTGCGAGTTCTTCGATACTGTGCTCGATAGTGCGTACAAGTTCGTCGCGCCGCCGCTCGTTGCAAAGGTCGAATCTGTTCATCGCTTTATTTTACGTCTATACCAGAATACTTGAATCCTTCCACTATCTCTGGATGGAATTCCTTGTCTTTCGCTCTTGCGGTGATGTTCTCAAAGGTGAAGTTTGACAGGTGATACACCTCTTCTTGCTGTTTCACGTTGAAGAATACATTGCAGTCAACATCACAGCGTCGCATGGTGATGTGGTCGGAGTATGACATTGGCTTGTCCTTGCGTCCTTTCAGGTCATAGAACTGTGTCCATGGTGCCACGAGTATGAAATTCTTGACAGGGCCTTTGATGTCTTCCACCGTGATGTATTCATATAGCTGCGGGGTGTCAGGGCGCATCTTCAGCCACAGCAGGTTGTTGGCCTGCGACGATATGTTTATGCGGCGCAGAATGATGTTGCGGCTGTGCACTGATTCAGAGCCAAGTGTCAGACATCCGTGACAGAATCCGTATTCGCAGTCTTCGATGATGATGTTTGAATTTGCACCATTGCCTATGCTTTCTGCCGGTATCTGCACACCTTCGTAGTTTTTCTTGAAAGCGTCGGCGTATGGGCCTTTGCCGCCCTTGATGGCCACGGCGTCATCGTTGACGGACATATAGCAGTTCTTTACCAGTACGTTCTTTACCACGTCAAGGTCTATTGCGTCGGTAGAGGGCCCCTTCGACGTGTCGGGCTTGCCGAGGGAATATATGCGCAGTCCGAGGAGTTTTACGTTCTCAGAATTGTATATGTGTGTGGTCCAGAAAGCAGAGTTCTGTAGTTTGACTCCTTCTATCTGTACGTTTTTGCAGTTGGATACATATACAAGTCTTGGCCTTTGCTCGTCTTTGTTTGTGCATGCCCGGTTCCATTTGCGGCGCAGCCAGAACTGCTGGTGGTATTTCAGTCCGTTGCCGTCGATGGTGCCTTTGCCGGAGATTGTGAAGCCGTCCAACCCATCAGCATTGATGAGGGCGCCGAAGTATGTGCAAGTCTCACCCTCGATGCGTGTCTTTCCCAAAGGATAGTCGCCTATGAAGTCAGAGCCCATCAGTACGCCGCCGTCCTCTATATAAAGATGTGTACCCTGCTTGAACATCAGTCCGCCGGTCATGTATATGCCCTGTGGCACTACTATTACGCCGCCGCCCTGGCTGGCTGCCTTGTCTATGAGTGCTTGTATTTCGGCGGTATGCACGCGGCCGTCAGAGAATATGCCGTAGTCTGTGAGTTTGTATTGGGTGCCGAGCGCTGCGAGGTTTACTGGTGTAGTGTCATGAAACCACGCATCGACTTCTGTTCCGTCGGGGAACAGGTCTTTCTGTGCGGCACTTGTTTTCTTTGCAGCTTGTGCGCTGTTAAATGTCAGCACCGTAACCAGTGCCATGAGTAGGAGTTTTTTCATTTTTATTTTTTTATTTAGTTATGTCAGTGTCTGTGATGAAACTTTCGTCCACAAAGTTACGTTTTTTTCTTTATCAACCAAAAAATCTCTTGAAAAAGCTGACATAAATCAAGAGGATGTGTAAAAAAGCATAGTTTTATCACTTTTTCTTTGTCAATTCAGAAAAAAGCACTACCTTTGCACCGCAATTGAGATAGAGGTCATTTGCACCGGGGTGTAGCGCAGTTGGTAGCGTTCCTGGTTTGGGACCAGGCTGTCGCAGGTTCGAGTCCTGTCACCCCGACAAGCCAAAACAGGAAGGAGACATCCAATGGATGTTTCCTTTTTTGTTTTAGGTGAGTTCTATAAATTAGCTTTGTCAAATTTTTGAATTAATTTTGAGGGCAGAGTGTCAGCAGATGATGGAGCATAGCGGGCTATGTGACCGAATATGCTGACAGTATGCACCAAAAGAAATCAAAAAGGTGACGAAACGTCAAACCCACAATTAAGTTATACATTACGGTGGTAATTTATAGAACTCACCTATATATATATATAAGGTTGAAAGAATAAAAGTTTACAAATAATATAACAAAGCTTATGAAACTGAATATTGCAGTTCTGGCCGGTGACGGCATCGGACCAGAGATTATGGAGCAGGGTGTGGCTGTGATGTCTGCTGTAGCAAAGAAGTTTGGCCACGAGGTGTCTTACAAGGAAGCTCTCTGCGGAGCTCATGCCATTGACGAGGTAGGTGATCCGTTCCCAGAGGAGACTTATCAGATATGCGAGGCTGCCGATGCAGTGCTCTTCGCATCTGTTGGCGATCCCAAGTTTGACAATAATCCATCAGCAAAGGTACGTCCTGAGCAGGGACTCCTCGCTATGCGTAAGAAGCTGGGATTGTTTGCCAATATCCGTCCTGTGACAACTTTCGACTGCCTTGTACATAAATCACCATTGAAGGACGAAATCGTTAAGGGTGCTGACTTTATTTGTATCCGTGAGCTTACCGGTGGTATGTACTTCGGCAAGAAGCAGGAGCCACAGATGAACGCTGAGCTTGGTACAGAGGATGCACTTGATACCAACTATTACTCTCGTCCAGAGGTAGAGCGTATTCTGAAGGTGGCATACCAGTATGCACGCCAGCGCAAAAAGCACCTCACTGTCGTTGACAAGGCTAATGTGCTCGCTTCTTCACGCCTGTGGCGTAAGGTGGCTCAGGAGATGGCACCGCAGTATCCTGACGTGACAACAGACTTCATGTATGTTGACAACGCTGCCATGCGTATGATACAGGAGCCAACATTCTTCGACGTTATGGTTACAGAGAATACCTTCGGCGACATCCTTACCGATGAGGGTTCTTGCATCACTGGTTCAATGGGTCTGCTGCCGTCAGCATCTACAGGTTCTTCTACTCCAGTGTTCGAGCCTATCCACGGTTCATGGCCACAGGGTAAGGGACTGAACATTGCCAACCCTCTGGCACAGATTCTCTCTGTTGCCATGCTGTATGAGTATTTCGACCTCAAGGAAGAGGGCGCACTCATCCGCAAGGCCGTTGACGCATCTCTTGACCAGAACGTGCGCACACCTGAAATTCAGGTTGAGGGTGGTGCTAAGTATGGCACCAAGGAAGTAGGCGAGTGGATCGTAAACTTCATCAAGAACAACTAATTCGGGAAGTATTCTTAACGTATATTTAATATACATTGCCTTGCGATGTCAGATATGAAACTAAGTTTCGTGCCTGGCATCGCAAGTTTTTTTATGCAAAAGATTTTGCTGTTTGAAAGAAAATGAATAACTTTGCACCTCAGATTACGTGTTTATGTAATTCATCAAGCAACAGAATATGAAGAAATCGACAATTTGGATAATAGCCATAGTCATGGGCATTTCGTTCGTTGGACTGCTCTGCATACAGATTCTCTATATAGAAGAGATGACGAAAATGAAGAAAGAACAGTTCGATGAATCGGTGACACGTGCCTTGTATCAGGCTGCACACAACCTGGAACTCAACGAAACACTGCACTATCTGGAGAAAGACGTCAACGAGACAGAGCGCAAGGCGTTCAGCGACGATGAGGTGCAGACCACAGGCAACAAGATAGGTGCGCCGGTGCAGCAGTCGCACCAATACTCGGTGATAGGTGACGACGGCACCATCTATTCTTCGTTTGAACTGCGCACCATTACGCTCTCGCCGCAGCGCATGAAGAAAGACATGTTGCTGAAACAAGACAAGAACACCATAGCAGAGGCACAGAAGTCGATGCAGGAGATAGTGCGCAAGAGGTATGTGTATCAGAAATCATTGCTCGATGAGGTGGTATATACCATATTATATACAGCCAGCGACAAACCACTGAAAGAGAGGGTGAATTTCAAGCAACTCGACCGTGACATCCGTGCCGAACTGCTCAACAACGGCATAGACATACCTTACCACTTCACGGTGACGCAGAATGACGGCAAGGAAGTGTATCGGTGTCCTGACTACAGTGAGGAGGGTAAGGACAAAGCCTATTCGCAGTCTTTGTTCCACAATGACGCAGTGTCTAAGTCTGGTTACGTTAATGTGCATTTCCCCGATATCAACGATTATATATTCTCGAGTGTCCACTTCATGATACCGGCGTTGGTGTTTACCGTGGTATTGCTGATAACGTTTATCTTCACCATCGTGGTCATATTCCGTCAGAAGAAATTCTCTGAGATGCGCAATGACTTCATAAACAACATGACGCATGAACTGAAGACTCCTATATCAAGCATATCGCTCGCTTCGCAGATGCTTAATGACAAGAGTGTGCCGAAGTCTGAGGGAATGATAGACCATCTTGGCGGCATTATCAGTGACGAGACAAAACGATTGCGCTTCCTCGTGGAGAAAGTGCTCCAGATGTCGATGTTCGACAGGAAGAAGGGTATCTTCAAGATGAAGGAGATAGACATCAACGAACTGATAGAGAATATTGCCAATACATTCTCCTTGCGAGTAGAGCACACTGGCGGCAAGATATTTACCGAGGTGGAGGCGGTTGACTCTGCAGTATATGTGGAGGAAACCCATTTCAGCAATGTCATATTCAACCTAATGGACAATGCCATCAAGTACAGCAAGCCCGATGCACCACTCAATATCTATCTTCGCACATGGAATGAGGGCGACAAGGTGAAGGTGTCGGTGCGTGATACAGGCATCGGTATAAAGAAAGAGAATCTGAAGAAGATATTTGAACAGTTCTACCGCGTTCACACCGGCAACCGCCACGACGTGAAAGGCTTCGGCCTTGGTCTGGCATACGTCAAGAAAGTGGTTGACATACACAAGGGTACCATCAGCGTGGAGTCAGAGTTTGGAAAAGGCACCACGTTTACCATCACGATAGATGCAATAGAGGAAGATAGTAAATAACAAAAAAGAACATATATAATTATGTATATGTAATTATAATGCATGTTTTTTGTTAAGTTCGTTAAATCACGGCGAAATAAAGAATGAAATAATTGCAGGTTGTCAGATTTCTTTTTAACTTTGCACACAGAAAACAAATAAAATTAACTAAAAGAGATTGACAATTATGGAAGAAAATCAGAAAATCCTTCTTTGTGAAGACGACGAAAACCTTGGTATGCTCCTGCGTGAATATCTGCAGGCAAAAGGTTATGAAACAGATTTGTGTGCTGACGGTGAGGCTGGTTACAGGGCTTTCCTGAAGACACCATATAATATCTGTGTGCTCGATGTGATGATGCCTAAGAAAGACGGCTTCCAGTTGGCTACAGAGATACGTCAGGCTAATTCAGAGATACCTATCATATTCCTCACTGCACGCCAGATGAAGGACGATATACTTGAAGGTTTCAAGATTGGTGCCGACGATTATATCACAAAGCCATTCTCAATGGAGGAGCTGGTGTTCCGTATAGAGGCTATCCTGCGCCGTGTGCATGGCAAGAAGACTAAGGAGAGCACACAGTACCAGATTGGCAAGTTCCTCTTTGATTCACAGAAGCAGCTTCTCACCATCGGCGACAAGCAGACAAAACTCACTACTAAGGAGAATGAGTTGCTGTCTTTGCTCTGCAGTCATTCCAACGAGATATTGCAGCGTGACTTCGCACTGAAGACCATCTGGATTGACGACAACTATTTCAATGCTCGTTCTATGGATGTGTATATCACCAAGCTGCGCAAGCATCTGCGTGACGACGAGGACATAGAAATCATCAACATACACGGTAAAGGATACAAGCTCATCATTCCTGATCAGGACGGTGAGGAAAATTCTCCAGCATAAGCATCATGCAGGCAATGATATTTGCAGCCGGTAAGGGGACAAGACTAAAACCCCTTACCGATGTAATACCAAAGGCTCTCGTGCCAGTGGGCGACAAGCCATTGCTGCAGATTGTGACAGAGCGCCTGGTCGATGCCGGAGCAGGCAACATCGTTGTCAACGTGCACCATCATGCCGGGCAGATAAAGAATATGTTGTGGATGATGGCGAAGGCTTATCCCGTTGACATCAGAATATCAGATGAATCGATGGAGTTGCTCGAAACCGGCGGCGGCATCAAGAAGGCCCGCCCGCTGTTCAACGCTGACGAGCCAGTGCTGATACACAACTGCGACATACTGTCTGACCTTGACCTCAGGGCGTTCTACAATGACAGCGTGCAGTCCGGCGCCGCGGCAACGCTGGTAGTCTCGGAACGCAAGACGCAGCGCTACCTGCTCTTCAGCAGCGACATGCGCCTCGTGGGATGGACCAACATACAGACGGGCGAGGTGAAGAGCCCATACCCGGAGATAGCCCGGCATAACGGCAGGACTGGCATGGACTGGGCAAGCGAGGGGCTTGGCATGTACGCCTTCTCTGGCATACACTGCCTGTCGCCTGAGGCCTTCCCCCTGATGGATGCCTGGCCGGACAGGTTCCCAATAATGGATTTCTACCTGAGGCACTGCGCCGACGTGGAGGTCAGGGGAACGCTGAAGCCTGGACTGAAACTGCTCGACGTGGGAAAGCTCGACACGCTTGCCGCGGCAGAGAGTTTCCTGGGGTAAAACAACATTTGGCTATATAAATTTTTTAAAATGCAAAAGATAATAATATTAGATTTCGGTTCGCAGACCACGCAGCTCATCGGACGACGAGTGCGCGAGCTTGACACGTTCTGCGAAATCATGCCTTACAACAAGTTCCCGAAGGACGACCCCGACGTCATCGGCGTCATACTGAGCGGCTCGCCCTACAGCGTGCACGACCCGGAAGCCTTCAAGGTTGACCTGAACCAGTTTGTGGGCAAGATACCTGTGCTCGGCATCTGCTACGGTGCACAGTTCATTTCGCACACACTGGGCGGAAAGGTGGAGAAGGCCGACTCGCGCGAGTATGGCCGCGCCAACCTGCAGTACATCAACAAGGAGTGCCGCCTGTTCAAGGACTTCGTTGACAATTCACAGGTGTGGATGTCGCACGGCGACACCATCACCGCCATCCCCGATGGCTTCGAGTGCGTGGCCTCCACTGCAAACGTGAAGTATGCCGCATACGCCTCGCAGACACAGCCCGTATGGGCGGTGCAGTTCCATCCGGAGGTGTTCCACTCTCTGCAGGGCACTCAGCTGCTCCGCAATTTCGTGGTTGACATCTGCGGTTCAAGGCAGGACTGGAGCGCCGACTCCTTCGTGGAGACCACGGTCAAGGAACTCAAGGAGCAGTTGGGCGACGACAAGGTCATCCTCGGACTCTCCGGCGGCGTTGACTCCAGCGTGGCAGCCGTGCTGCTCAACAAGGCCATCGGCAAGAACCTCACCTGCATCTTCGTTGACCACGGCATGCTCCGCAAGAACGAGTTCCGCGACGTCATGCACGACTACGAGTGCCTCGGCCTGAACGTCATCGGCGTTGATGCGTCGGAGAAATTCTTCTCAGACCTTGCCGGCGTCACCGACCCCGAGCAGAAGCGCAAGATCATAGGCCGCGACTTCGTGGAGGTGTTCAATGCCGAGGCGAAGAAGCAGACCGGAGCCAAGTGGCTTGCCCAGGGCACCATCTATCCTGACCGCATAGAATCGCTCAACATAACCGGAAAGGTCATCAAGTCGCACCACAACGTGGGCGGACTGCCAGAGGAGATGCACCTCTCGCTGTGCGAGCCGCTGAAGTGGCTGTTCAAGGACGAGGTGCGCCGCGTGGGCCGCTCTATGGGAATGCCTGAGCACCTGATTACGCGCCATCCATTCCCCGGCCCGGGACTGGCAGTGCGTATCCTTGGCGACATCACGCCTGAGAAGGTGCGCATACTGCAGGATGCCGACGACATCTACATCCGCGGACTGCGCGACTACAAGGTGAAGCTCTCTGGCGAGGAAGCACGCCGTGTGCTTGCTGCCGGCGTGCCTGCCGACATGCAGAACGGCGAGATTGAGGTGTCGCTCTACGACCAGATATGGCAGGCAGGTGCCATCCTGCTCTCCACTGTCCGCTCCGTGGGCGTCATGGGTGACGAGCGCACCTACGAGCACCCCGTGGCACTGCGTGCGGTGACATCTACGGACGCCATGACGGCCGACTGGGCCCACTTGCCATACGACTTCATGGCACGCGTGAGCAACGAGATAATCAACAAGGTACGTGGAGTCAACCGCGTATGCTATGACATCTCGTCAAAGCCACCAGCAACGATAGAGTGGGAGTAATCCTAATTACACCCAATAGATAATAATGTAGTGAATAATACAAGTTACCACTGACTTGCGACACAAGTTCATACGTAACTTGTATTGTTCACTATTTATTTTTCACATGATTACAAACTTTCAATTATTAATCTATCAATCTTACAAATCTTCAACTCCTCATGTATAGAGTTTTTTTCTTTGTCGCTTTATTGTTCGCTGCACTGAATTCAAGTGCAGCTGTTGATGATTCGCTTGATTCTTTGGACATTTCACTGTTGACTTGTGAACCACATGATGAGGTGTACAGCCTATATGGACATACAGCCATCAGGGTGACAGACAAAAGGACTGGCATGGATATGGCAGTGAACTTCGGGTTGTTTGACAGTTCGGCAAAGAACTTTGCATTGAGGTTTATCTTCGGACTTACAGATTACCGAATGGGAATATCTGAATACCGCCGTTTCCTTGAAGAGTATGATTACTATGGTAGCGGAGTCAGAGAACAGCACCTTAACCTTAGCAACGAAGAAAAGGCGAAGTTTATGGGTGCTCTGGCAGAGGTGGCAAAGCCGGAGAATATTGTTTACAGGTATAACTTCCTGTATAACAACTGCACTACTCGTGCCCGTGACCTTATATTGGGTGCCCTAAACGGCAAGGTGGAATACAAGAAGACAGGACTGCAGACGGGAGAGTGGACGTTTCGCGAACTGGTGCACAAGAAAACCTCTTCGCATCGCTGGACTTCTGTAGGCAATGACTTGCTGTTGGGTGTGACGGCTGACTTCAATACCGATTGGAATGAGAGGGAGTTCCTGCCTCAGGTCTTGATGGAAGACTTTGACAATGCTGAGATAGTCGGTGTGGATGGAAAGAAAAAGAAACTTGTTGATAATGCACGGTGGGTGCTGCCGTCAACACATCCTACGGTTGGCAATGACACTCCAGCCATACCTCTTACGCCTATGCAGTGCGCATGGATATTCCTTGTCATCGTCGCTGTAGTAAGCCTGGCGTTGCTTCGCATTGCCCCCAAGACCATGCCCTGGTTCATATATGCGGTATGTTGTCTCTATGCCATGGCAGGCTTGGTACTTCTCGCCATGGTTTTCTCGCAGCATCCTACAGTACGTGTCAACCTTCAGATTTTGATATTCAATCCTCTGCTCTTCTTCCTCGCTTTCCCGATGAAGAAATGGAATTGGCGCAGCCATGTAATAGTGGCATGCATACTGCTGTTCTTTATCGGTAATATAGTGCAGTGCTATGCAGAGGGAATGAATGTCATGGCATTCGCATTGCTGTTAATGCATACAGTAAGTAAATTCGGGATTAAGGGTAGTAAAGAGAATTGACTCCTTCTAACTTCCTTTAACTCCTAACAAGTATAAATAGGTAGAAAGAAAAAACAGAATAATGACTGAGATAATAGAAATAATATCCAAGCAGCTCGGCTTGTCTGCAAAGGCAGTGACAAACACCGTAGAACTGCTTGACGAGGGATGTACCATCCCTTTCATATCGCGTTATCGAAAGGAGAAAACCGGTGCACTCGATGAGGTGCAGGTGGGCGGCATAGCACAACTTTATGACAAGATGAAAGAACTTGTTAAGCGCAAGGAGACTGTCATAAAGACGATAACGGAGCAGGGTAAGATTACTCCTGAACTTGAAAAGCGCATTGCCGAATGTTGGGATGCTACGGAACTGGAAGACATATACCTTCCCTACAAACCGAAAAGGCGCACGCGTGCACAGGTGGCCCGTGAACAGGGGTTGGAACCTCTTGCCAATACAATATTGCTGCAAAGAGAGCAATACCCGGAGCGTGTGGCGGAGCGTTTCGTCAAGGGAGACGTGAAAGACGTTGACATGGCATTGAAAGGTGCACAGGACATCATAGCAGAGACAATCAGTGAGGATGAGACTTCAAGAAACCGTCTGCGTGGAATGTTTAAGCGTGAGGCTTACATCGTCTCTAAGGTGGTGAAGGCAAAGAAGGACAGTAGCGAAGCTGCAAAATATTCTGACTACTTCGACTTTGAGGAACCCCTGCGCCGCTGCAACGGCAACCGCCTGTTGGCCATGCGCCGTGGAGAAAGCGAAGGTGTGCTAAAAGTCTGCATAGAGGTTGACGACGAGGCTGCCATAGAGAATCTGAAGCGCCAGTATGTGCGTGGGCGAGGGGAGTGCCAGACGTTGGTGGGCGAGGCTTGTGAAGATGCCTATAAGCGTCTGCTGTGTCCGTCGATAGAGAATGAATATGCAGCCTTGTCAAAGCAGAAGGCGGACGAGGAGGCCATCGGAGTGTTTGCAGAGAACCTACGTCAGTTGCTGCTGGCGGCACCGTTGGGCGAGAAACGTGTCATGGGCATTGACCCGGGCATACGCACAGGTTGTAAGGTGGTGTGTCTTGATGCTCAAGGCAATCTGCTGTATCATGACGTGGTCATGGCGGTAGGCAGTCAGGCGAATGTGGAACGAGCCATAAGTCAGTTGCGCTCTATAGCAAAGAAATATAATGCAGAGGCTGTGGCGATAGGCAATGGTACGGCATCGCGCGAGACGACAGACATCGTGAAACGTGCTGACCTCGGCATACCTCATTATGTGGTCAGTGAGGACGGCGCGTCGGTATATAGTGCCTCGCAGACAGCGAGAGAGGAGTTTCCTGACGAGGACGTGACGGTACGTGGTGCCGTCAGCATAGGACGCCGACTGATGGACCCGCTTGCCGAACTGGTCAAGATAGACCCTAAGTCCATTGGTGTGGGGCAGTATCAGCATGACGTTGACCAGTCACAGCTGAAACAGAGCCTTGACCGCACCGTGGAGAGTTGTGTGAACCAGGTTGGCGTAAACCTTAATACAGCCAGTGTGCATCTACTCACATACGTCAGTGGACTGGGACCGGTGCTTGCCAAGAATATCGTGGACTACCGCCGTGAGCATGGCGAGTTTACCTCGCGTGCAGCACTGAAGAAAGTGCCGCGACTGGGACCTGTGGCTTACCAGCAGTGTGCAGGATTCCTTAGAATACATGGAGCAAAGAACCCGCTTGACGGTAGCGCCGTTCACCCAGAGAGTTACAAACTGGTGGAACAGATGGCAAAGGATGCCGGTTGTACGGTGAAGACACTCATGGAGTCGGCTGACAAGCGCAAGGAGATAGACCTTAAGAGATATGTTACTCCAGAAGTTGGAATGCCGACGCTGACAGACATCATGAAGGAACTTGAGAAGCCGGGCCGTGATCCGCGAGCAGAGATAGAGACGTTTGAGTTTGATCCTAACGTACATACACCTGCCGACCTCATTCCTGGCATGATACTGCCAGGTATCGTCACCAACATAACGAAGTTCGGCGCTTTCGTTGACGTCGGCGTTCATCAAGATGGACTCGTTCACATATCACAGCTGGCAGACCGTTATGTCAGTGACCCGACAGAGGTGGTACATCTGCACCAGCACGTAAAAGTGCGTGTGGTGGAGGTTGACAATCAGCGCGGACGCATCAGTTTGTCAATGAAAAATTGAAAAATTGAAGGATTGAAGTGAAGAAAAATTCTTTGCAAAGCGTCGCAAGCGCCGAGCGGAAGGATTGAAGGATTGAAGCTTTGCCCGCATGGTATTTTTCACTTTTCACATTTCACCTTTCACCTTTCACATTTTAATCTTGCTTATGATGTCAAGAGAAGAAACAGTATATAATTATTTGCGTGAACACGATATTCCGTTCACAAGTTACAACCACCCAGAGGGCAAGACCATAGAGGAGGCCAAGCGATGGTGGCATGATGATGGCTCCATGCATTGCAAGAACCTTTTTTTCCGTAACCATAAAGGCAACAAACATTATCTTGTGTGCTTTGATTGCGACAAGGAACTCGACATCCATTACCTTGAGCAGCGCCTAAAAGCATCGCTGCAGGCCAAGGGCTTGCCATCATGCGGCAAACTGTCGTTCGCCTCGCCGGAACGTATGATGCGCTATTTGGGACTGGAGCCCGGCAGTGTGTCGCCTTTCGGACTTATCAATGACCAGGACAGCCACGTCCATCTGTTTCTCGACGAGGACATAAAAAAAGCACCACTGCTGTCATTCCATCCTAATGACTGCCGTGGCACTGTGGTCATAAAGCGTGAGGATTTTGAGCGGTATCTCTCCGTGGTGGGAAATACGTATGAGTATCTTTCCCTGTAATGTTGTCTGACTTCTAAATTCAAAAAACTGACAGTGGGAATTTTTAGAACCCACCTGATATTCTGTTTGTATATAATTCTCTTTCAAACACTCTGTGGTCATAGAGAACTTTGGCGATTGCAAAAATACGTTCTTTTTCCTCTGGGGGCTAAATTTATTTGAGAAAACTTTTGTTATAAGTTTGATATAAAGACCTCTACTGCCTTGTGAATTTCTTCATTGTTTTAGTGCCATCTTTTGCAATTATCACGGCAGTATAGAGTCCCTGACCTAATGAGGCTACGTTACAGAACTGTGAGAGTACAGAGCCGGCAACCTGAGCACCAGAGGCGTCGTATATTTTGATGCATGCTATGTCGCCATAGGCAATGATACCATTGGATGTAAAGTATATTCCATTTTCTTCTCCTGCAAAAGGAGTATGTACTGCCGTAACCACCTCGTCAACATATTCTTCAAAACCATTGAGGGTAAGGTCGGTGAGATAGATGTCGTTGCTACCCGTGCTGTTGACACGCACTATGATGGGGTCAACGCTCTGCGGAATACCGTATGCTGTAAAATCGACAGTGGTGACACACTGGTCGATGACAATACTCTCACCATCGTGCCAAGAACTTTCGTCCGGACGTTTCCACTGTATCTGCATGGTAGCATCTTTACCGCCACCATAGCAGTTAGAGTGCATCTCACTGAGGCTTGGCACAGAGAATTCGATGTAGCCATTCGTGTTAGCAAGCATATAGGCACCTTTTGTTGCACCTCCATAGAGGCTTCCAGGTTTGTAGGGGTATATGCCGTCTTTGCCATAGTAATTGGCATCAAGTATATTGGTAGCAGCGGCGTCCACGATACACTGTGATACTTCATCAGAAAGTGTAGCGTCTTGGAAAAGATAGTCATTGATGAGGAGTGTCTTTTGGTAGAACATGTCATCAATGGCGGTCAACTCTTCGACATCGGGCAATGTACCGTCATTGACTGGCAGTGTGGTGAGTTCATAAGCAGGACGTTCCCAACCAGCCTCGTAAGCTCCGTAGTCAGGGGCAGAGCCATAGTAGGGTAAGGTGATGGTGGCGCTGTAGTCATCGAGCCACTTGACGGTATTCTTATAGTAATCATCTTTGAAGACATCCTTGCAGTAGAAGTTCTCAATAGGTGTACCCTTATCTTCAAAGATACTACCTACCTTTGGACGGGCGAAGTTCAGAGGCAGTTCACCGTTGGCTTGGCGTGGGCCGATAGCAGTTTCTTTGCTGATGTCTTCAAACTGGTCATCATAGTTAGGCCAGTCCTTTGCCGAGATACGCTTATAATCCTGTCCCGTCTTGGGGTCGGTGCCCTTACCCATGTTGTACTGAGGTGATACACCGAGTAAATCCTGCCAACTGGTAAATTCTGAGTCGGGCGACATGTCACCAAAGCGGTGATTGGCTTCGCCTGGTCTGAAACCAAGGCAGTTGCGAAGATGGAAGACTGTGTTGTCAATCATGTCTACATCACAGTTGAATCGGAAATTCACCTGTTTGTTGCTGAAAGCCGTACAATTGAGGAGCCATGTGCCTTCGTTGTGATTGTTCTGGTCGAAACCGTGGTAGAGATTGTGGGCTGCCACGCAATTGGTGAAGATATGGGCTCCATAGTAACAATCAGATCCACTACTTTGTTCGTGTCCTCCCAATTTGAATCCATTGCCGTTTACGCCTATGCTGCCGTCTTCGAGGTATCCATTGTAGATAGCCCAACAGTTGTCTATCAGACAAGGATAGATGGAGTAACTGAGATCCCATCCATCATCACTGTTAGTCCAACAGCGATCACCGTGCCACTCGTTGCCTGGACCGGGGTAATTCTTATTAGCAAACCCGTCAGAATTGCCACCATGTGCCTGAACATCGTAGTTGTAGTAAGAGTCGCAATTGATAATCATATTGTAGCGACCATAGAGAAATTTGGGGTTGCGAAGGTTGCTGCCATTGCCACTGGCATCAAAGCCCAATTGAAGGCCTGTATCACCACAACGATAGAAGTTGCAACGCTCAATGACACAGTATGAGGCTTCAAGTTTCATACCATTGTCGGCAGCCTTAGTGATGTCAATGTCCCGCCAATACCAATAGTCGGCATTAGGATTCTGGAGTACACCGCGAAATTGTTTTGCTGTTTCATCACCCGTGTGTGGCTGTTTGGAAAAATCAAATATTGGATTTACGGTAGGTTTCTTACCAGGCTCGTCATCATATCCAAAGACGCAGATGCGATGATTACGATTGCCGGAATGACGTACATTTATTATATCGTCAATCTCGTAGATTCCAGACTTTACATAGAGAGTGTCACCTGCCACAAGAGACTCGATAGCCGTCTTTACTGCGTTGACCTCACCTCCTGGCTCAATGTAGTATTTGTGTGCAGTGGCTTCTTGGAAGAATGATGCACTGTAGAGAATTAAGGATGAGAGTATGATTGTTTTTATAGTAGCTTTGGACATACGTGGGCGAAGTCTCACGTATTTTAATTCTTTAATCATAATCAATACTTAGTTAATTTTAATTATATATTTCATTTTAAACCACACATCATATACAGAACAGACTATCTGCCTATCTTTAGGGCAGATGTCATGCCATTGCATACCAATTGCAATGTATCGTGCGAGAGAAATAGTGCGTGTCATTCATCAGAATGACGCACGTCTCTGATTTCCGAGAGCAATGTATTGTACGAAAGGAAATGTGAGTGTCAGCTTTAGCAGGCTCGCGGTCGCTTAAAGCAATTTCCTGAGTACAAAGTTACGTTTTTTTTCCAAATGCGCCAAATTATTTTGTGAAAACTTTTGGATGTTTCAGGGAAAAAAAGTAAATTTGCAGTGAAATCTAAACTAATCATTTACGAACCATGATACCAGCATCTGAACTTCCTATCAATGCAGATGGCAGCGTGTTTCACCTGCATCTGCGCCCAGAACAGTTGGCTGACCGCGTAATACTTGTGGGCGACCAAGGTCGTGTGACTACCGTAGCAAAGCATTTTGACAAAATAGAGTGCGAGGTTCAGTCGCGCGAGTTCCATACCATCACCGGCACATACAAGGGTGTGCGCATGTCTTGTGTGTCAACAGGCATCGGCTGTGACAATATCGACATTGTGATGAATGAGTTGGATGCGCTGGTCAATGTGGATTTCAATACCCGTGAGGTGCGCCAGGACCATAAACAGCTTACGATAGTACGTATTGGAACGTGCGGCGGACTACAGCCCTTCACGCCTATAGGAACCTTCGTGGCGTCGGTGCGCAGCATTGGCTTTGACGGTCTGCTGAACTATTATGCCGGCCGTAACGACGTGTGTGACCTTGCTCTCGAAGAGGCTTTCAAAAAGCACATGCAGTGGTCGCCGCTGAAGGGCGCTCCTTATGTTGCTTGTGCAGACAAAGAACTTATAGAAAGGGTTGCGGGTGATGATATGGTGCGTGGCATCACGATAGCCTGTGGAGGCTTCTACGGACCGCAGGGAAGGCAAGTAAGGCTGCGCACGCAAGATCCAGAACAGAATGTCAAGGTGGAGGCTTTCCGCCATGAGGTGGAGCCCTACGGCATGCTGGCGGTATGTAATTACGAGATGGAGTCGTCGGCTTTGGCAGGACTGGCAGCGCTGTTAGGTCATCGTGCCATGACTTGCTGCATGGTGATAGCCAATCGTTACAATAAGGAGATGAATACGGAGTATAAGAATACTATCGACACTCTCATCACGACAGTACTCGACAGGCTCGTTTAAAGTTGAAGGGTTGAAGAGTTAGAGAGTTGAAGGATGGAAAGATTGAAAAATTGAAGGATAGAAGGATTTGCCCCGCATGGTAACTTCAATTTTTCAATCTTTCAATTTTTCAATCTTTCCATCCTTCAACCTTCATTTTTTTCACTCTTTCAGTGTACGTCTATACCGTCGAAATACAGTTCTGCGATTACGGTATCGCCATATTTCGTACCGGGATAGACTTCGATAATCTCGAACTTCAGTGTCCAGTCAGGCTTTGAGTCATCGTGATAGCCGAGAGTGCCGACGTCAAAGCATTGCAGTGTGCGACTGTCGTCCAAGGCAAGGATGGCGTATGGCCTGCCATTGTAATACATACGCATTTTTTTCACTCGTGAGTTGGCACGCCATGCTGTCTCATTCTTAACGTGGCCGTTGAGTATTTTTACAGTTGTAATGCGTGGACATTTGCCTTCGAATGTGTATGTGAGGTTCTGACCTACGCCAATACCTTCTGTTGCCCATACACTTTCATGGTTGAAATCGTGGGCATTCTTGCCCTCATAGTTGAATTTGCTGGTTGGCTTCAGGCAACTGGAGGCCTTAATACTCTTCACCTCGCCACCGCAGTACCAACTACAACGGCCACTATAGAGGTCGTCGAAGATGCTGAGGTCACCATACTTCTTTTCGTCATATTCGCCTTCTTCGTAGTTCTCTGACGAAGCAAGTTTTTGCCATTCCTGATGCGTTATCTTTGGCATTGCAGTGATGCTTTTGGGCTTGATGACTTTCTCTTGCGCTTGTGCTGTCATTACAGTGAGAGTAAACAGCAGTGACATAAATAGTTTATGGTTCATAGTCGTGAATAAATTATTGGTTATGATTTTATGTTAGGGTAGGTGAGTATAGTACCCGCATATATGCATAGCCTTTGCCTTTTCCGTAGTTTCATTCAGTCTTCTGTCTCCATTGCGTAGTCGTAGCATTTGTTGAGAAGCTCATTGAACGGTTGGGTGCGACGCAGGTCGTCGAGTGCACGTTGGAGAAAATCCTTACGCAGTACATCGCGTCGGGTTATTGGTTTCATGAGTGTGTAACTGCGCAGACGGTAGAACTTGCTGTAAGCATCATCTTCGTTGTATCCCCGTGGCATTTTCTTCATTGCCTCATCCCATGGCAACTGAAAGTCGGGACATTCCTCAAGGGCATGTTTGAAATCATCGCCCTCAAGCATGAAACCCTCCCTGATGCTGTGTATTACCTCTTTTGTCGGATTGTATAGACCACCGCAGAGAAAGAATGTATCAGAGCCTGGCTCAAGGTGTATGTAATATCCTGCCATTCCAGATTTCTTGCCTTTGGGACATACATATACTCCATGCCAGTCTTTGTACGGTCGTTTGTCTTTTGAAAAACGCAAGTCGCGGTAAATGCGGTAGGTGATGTCTTTCAGCGCAAGACCTGTCACGCGTGGCTCAAACAGTTCCACGCCATGTAGGAAATCCATTGCGAAAGCATCGAATTTGGCCTTTATTGCTTTGTATTCCTCTTTGTGGTCGTCAAACCACGGTTTGTTATTGTTAACCGCTAGACGATCGAGGAAATCAAGTATCTCTTTCATTTATATCAGATGTTTGGTTGCAAAGTTGTTTTATTTTACAATCTTGCCGATTGCATCTACCAGTGTGCTGTTGCCTGCTATGATGCTGATATGTCGGTCGTATCTGAAATGCTTTATCACTCCTCCAGCTTCCTGTACAATAACCATTCCTGCGCAGCAGTCGTATTCTTTCAAATCTAATTCCCAGTACACGTCTATGGTGCTCATGGCTACACAGCACATGTCGTAGGCACAACTACCCATACGGCGGAATCCGCGAACTAGTGGCAAAACCTTTGATGCGTTGTCGATGTTGTTTGCCGGGTTAGTGGCTTTGTCGTAGGGAAATCCTGACGCAACGACACATTCACCAAGGTCAGTCTTTTTTGATACATGTAGTTTGTCGCCAGGCATCAGCTCACCTAAGCAAAGGCCTTGCTGCATCTGTGCACCACGTCCTTTGATTGCTGTGAACAGCTCGTCAAGGTACGGAGCGTAAACGACACCAACAACCGGTTCTCCTTTGTAGCGTATGCCGATGCTGACGCAGAATATAGGCAAGCCTTGAGAGTAGCTGTTAGTACCGTCGAGTGGATCGACAACCCATTCCCATTCTGCACCTTCGTGTATGTGCTTGCCAGTTTCTTCGCCTATTATAGTATGGCTGGGATATTTGCGACTTATTTCTTTTACAAGGTATGCCTCACACGCCTTGTCAACCTCTGTCACAACATCATACTGTGATGTTTTTGTGTCCATGCGTAATTGTGGTGAGCGGAATGATTCCATCTGTATCTCACCCGCCTTTTCTGCCATCTTTACAGCATCGTGCAATATCTTTTCGTAGATGTCTTTCTCTTTTTCCATTGTCATTATATAAATAAGGTTGGTTCTATATTATAGAATATAATCCATAAGAATAGTAATCGTTAGAATAAACATTCTGAGAAATATAATTCATAGGGTGGTTATTCCATGAATTAAGATTCTGAGAATAAAAATAGGCCTGTCGAGACTCACATCTAAACAGGCCCTTGCAAAGTTATGTTTTTTGTTTATGAAAGGAGATTATTTCTGCATTATGAGTAGCGCAGCAATTGTCCTGGACGAACCTTTACGTCACGAGTGATGTGGTTCTTCTTGCAAAGCTCTTCTACTGTTAAGCCTCTACGCTTTGCTATGCTGAACAATGTCTCTCCTGCTGCCACCTTATGATAGCGTGCAGTAGCATTCTGCTGTGCTTTCGCTTGTTGTTTTTGTTTTGCTGAAGAAGGCTCCTTTGGAGTGCCTCCGCCAGGTATGGTTTCTCCGCGTACATCGCTTGCAACATATCCACCATTGCCAATCTTTCCACGTACTTCGTTTGCCAACTGACCTTCGTTTTCGTATGTTGATTTACGGAACATGTAATAGTCGCCAACAACATCCTGATTGCGGAAGTCAAACATCAATGCAGGGTTCAAAGCCACTCCGCACAGACGTGTCTCGAAATGCAAGTGTGAACCAGTGCTTCGGCCAGTATTGCCACCGAGTCCGATAGGCTGTCCTGCCTTTACAGTCTGATTCTCTTCAACAAGCCAGGCACTCATGTGTCCATAGATGGTCTCGAGACCGTTGTTGTGACGTATTACGACATATTTACCGTATCCAGCAGCTTCATAGCGTACAACACGCACTTTACCAGAGAATGCAGCACGGATTGTGTCGCCAATGTAAACCTTGATGTCAAGTCCTTTGTGCTGACGTCCCCAGCGTGAACCGAAATTACTTGTCACCACACGACTCTCTGTCGGCATGTGGAAACCACGCAGGTTTATGCGGAATGAATCAGGCAACTCTGTTGCTTTGTGTGCATATTTGTTGTCCCATTCGTCATAAAGCTTCGAAGCTGGCATCTGTGCCTCCTCACGCTCGACAACTGCCTTGAGGGCAAGTGTGTCAAGTTTGCGCATATGCTTATCCACGGGAGCCTGACGTGCTATCAGATCCTGTGCGAATGCTGTTGTTGATGTTGCTGTTAATACTGTTACTACAAGAAATGAATAAATTTTTTTAAAACTCATTGGTTAGTTTCTCCTATTTTAACGGCATATTGGGAAGATTGATAGCCCATGCCTGATAAATATTCTAATTTTGTTAACTCGAATTATTGCAAAGTTAATAAAAATAACAGACATGTGCAAACTTGTTTCACAATTTGCAAGGTTTTATAGGCGATTTGTAATTGTTTTTAACTTTTTTTATTATTTGAAGACTTGATTTGTAGTAATTTTTCTATCTTCTCCACAAGCATAGCGAAAGACTTGTCTGTTGATATTTGTTCTTCCACTTTTGCAATGCTGTGTAGTACTGTGCTATGGTCGCGCGAGCCAACAAGTTTTCCTATACGTGTAGCAGGAATGTTGGTATGCTTGTCGGCAAGGAACATCACGAGCTGACGTGGCAATACCACCTCTTTCTTTCGTGAACGTCCCTTGATAGCATTAGGTGTGACATCATATTCACGGCTTACTCTGTCTATGATGTCATCGACTGTCAGTGGCATGTTGTCAATCTTTACAGCACGTTTTACAACTCGCTCTACCAATGCCATATCTATGTTGCAGTGGTATGTGATACTGTTTGCCAGGAGTGAACTGATAACTCCTTCTATTTCACGAACAGAGCCGTTTGCTGTTTTTGCAATAAACTGAACAACATCGTCAGGTACGACAAGACCGTCACGTGCAATCTTCCTTTTCAGTATATCTACACAGAGCTGGTAATTGGGTTTCTCCATCTCTGCTGTCATGCCACAGGCAAATCGTGTTAAAAGTCGCTTGTTCATTCCTTCTAACTCTACAGGAGCACGGTCGCTGACTAGTATTATCCTGCGTCCGTTTCTGTGCAGATGATTGAAGATATGGAAGAATGTATCTTGAGTTCCTGTCGCTTTTACCCATTCCTGCACATCGTCAACGATGAGCATGTCAATGGTCTGATAAAATGCAATAAAGTCATTTATCCTACCCTGCATGGTGGAGGTAGAATACTGTGTTTGGAAAGTGCGTGCACTGACATACAGCACTCGCTTTGCAGGATAGAGTTCTTTACATCTGTTTCCTATGGCATTGACAAGGTGTGTCTTTCCACACCCTGACGGTCCGAAGACAAACATAGGATTGAATTGAGATGTATTTGGGTGTTCGGCGATGCTCAGACCTATTGAACGTGACAGCTTATTGCTGTCTCCTTCTATAAACGATCGGAATGTCTGATGCTGATTCAACTGCGAATCTATCGGAGGTAGATTCTTATGTACCTTCTCTCCAGGAGCATGCTCAAGCTGCTGTTCTATGTCGTAAGGTACAGAACCGTCTGGACTTTCTACCAATATTTTCTTACCTTCTACAACTACGATATCCCAGTCAAGGCGTATCTTGCCAAAGGTATTAAAGATTGCAATCCTTAGAACCTCAAGGAAATGCTGTTCAATCTGCTCACAGATATATTCGTTTGGTACCTGCAGTACAAGCCTTCTCTCCGCTACGACGAATTTCTCAAACGTGACAAAGGCAAAGAGCCTGTTATAGTCCTCTGCCGCCACGTTCTGCCTTATGTATTTAAGGCACGACGCCCATAATGCTTTGCTGTCTGTTAATACCATGCCTTATTTCTCCTGTGTTTTATCTTTCTTTCCGAAAACTGAGAAATGCACATAGCGTTTGGGGTGAGCCTTGAAATCTATCATAAGTGAATCTGCGTGGCTCATAGTGGAGTTCAGGTTATTATACACTCCTTTGTCATACATCAGCAGTCCGAGTGTGCCTTCACGGTTGTTCAGTGCGTTAGACATCTGTTCGAGGTTGCTAAGTGTATGGTCTATTTTTTTCATGGTGCCATCAACGTCCACCTTCGCCAGATTGTCGGTGAGGGTTTCTGTGTTGGCCAGTGTAGCGTTGGCATGTTGCATGATGCCAGGAACGTTTTTGTTCAGTTGCGATGCCAGTGAGTTTAGTTCGGCTGTGGTCACCTTAAGGTTAGCCGTCATGCCTTCTGCGTTTTGCAGTATATGTATGATGGCTGGATTTGCCAGTATTGTGTTTACTGATGTTACGATGCTGTCAAGTTTTGGTACTATGGCCATGATTGTCGGCATCATGTCTGCTGCCTGTGCCATCAACCCTACTTCATCTACGCCTTGTATCACACCGCCTGGTTCTATACGTTCGCGTGGGTTGTTGGCTAACAGTAGGTTTACCTTGATGTTGCCCATCAGGTCACTTTCAATCTCTGCCTGTGAGCCTGCGGGTATGCGCAATTGAGGGTCAATGTCGCATTGTACCATGATGTTGCCGGCTTTCTCATAGTCGTAGTTTATGGCTGTCACAGTGCCTACTTTGTATCCATCAGCATATATGGCAGTAGATTTGGAAAGTCCTTTAAGGTCCTTGAATGCCATGTTGTATGTTGTGGAGGAACTGAATATTGTCAGTCCCTTGAGAAAGTTCATTCCAAAAAACAGCAATACCAGGGCAACGATTGCCACCAATGCTATCTTAACTTCTTTGGTAAATATCTTGTTCATCCTTATTTCTTGTTTTTTCTATATTCCTGTATTGCCTCTGTTATGTTCATCTTCTGTCCCTTCTTGAATGCCACGATGAAACAGTCGGTAAACGTGGGCTGCAGTTCGTTTTTCAGTTTCACGATTTCAGTATAGTCTGTTGATGCCCCGATGGTGTATTTGGCCATTCCGTTCTCCATATACATATTATAGTCTGTGCGTCCTTTGAAATGTGGATCACCCTTTTTGAATGGCTTGTCGGTTGCCACTATCTGTACTTTGAAGATTGGAGCATCACTATCTTTGGAGGTGGTTTGAGGTAGGGTAGTGTTGATTGTGTTTTCTACCTTGTTATCCACTTTCTCCTTGTCATCTGTTTTTTGTTCCGGTTTCTTTTCTACCTTTTTTTCTTCTTTTTTCTTGTCTTCCTTTTTCTTGGATTCTTTCTTCTTATCCTTTTCCTTCGACTTGTTCTCCGTCTTTGGATTGTCCTGCTTCTGTGGAATTATCTCAGGTACGTTTATCGTAGGTTCCTCGGCTTTATATGGCACTGTTATGTTGTTGTCATATTTTTTCTTGTATTCGATGAAGGCGTTGTATATGCCTTTTGCTATATTCTCGATACTGGCCTCGTCATTGAGGAGTTTTTCTTCTGCTGGTGTAGAGATAAATCCCAATTCAATCAGGCAACTTGGCATTGATGTTTCCCTGAGTACCAGGAATCCGGCTTGCTTTACTCCTTTGTCAGGGCGGTTCGCTATAGAACATACATCTTTCTGGACGAATTTCGCAAGGTCAACGGAGCGTTGCATGTTGTTGTCTTGCATAAATTCGAATATGATATAGCTCTCCGCAGAGTTTGGGTCAAATCCCTGATATGATTCCTGATAATCCTTTTCCACAAGGATTACGGAGTTTTCTCTTTTTGCCACATCAAGGTTGTCTTTTGCACGGTGCATACCCAGCGTGTAGGTCTCCAGTCCCTTTGCGGTGTTGTTTCCTGGTGGCAGTGCGTTGGTGTGTATGCTTATGAAAAGGTCTGCCTTGGCTTTGTTTGCAATGTCGGCGCGTCCTTTAAGTGTAACGAATACGTCTGTTTTGCGAGTGTATATGACCTTTACATCAGGACAATTACGTTCCACATTCTTTCCGAATGCGAGGGCGGTTCGAAGGTTTATGTCTTTTTCCTTTGAGAAAGAACCAACGGCTCCAGCATCCTGTCCACCATGTCCGGCATCAATGACCAGCGTAAATTCTTTTGCGCTGACGTTCAATGACAGAGCTAAGAGTATGCTGAAAGTCAATATGATAAATGTTTTGCTACGCATTGTGGACAATTTTTGATTAATCAACACTGCAGAGCTGTGCTCGGCATCTGTCCCGCCTTGAAATTGGAAAAATCGGGCGTAAACAGATAAAAATGTATGCAAATTTACAAAAATATTATGAAATGACAAATACTTTATCTTATTTTTTTGTTTTATTAAGTAATTAGTGATTTTTCTTCTTCCACCTTCGTGTGATATTAAAATATTTTGATTATCTTTGCACATCTAAACAATCAAAACAACTATGAGTAACAACAAACCACAACAGGGGCAGCAGCTCCAAATCGACCTCAGTCAAGACATTGCTAAGGGCGTGTATAGCAATTTTGCAATCATCTCACACTCTCACGCCGAGTTCATCGTTGACCTTGCCAGCACTCTGCCAGGTACACCTAAGGCACAGGTGGTAAGTCGCGTTATCCTTGCTCCAGAACATGCCAAGCGTCTTGCTATGGCATTGCAGGAAAATATCATGCGCTACGAACAGGAATTCGGTAAGATCCAGGTGGCACAGCCGCAGGCACAGGCACCGACGCAGATGCCTCCGGGCACGGCAACTCCTTTTGGCGTAGGTGAAGCGTAGAGCAATGCACAATTCACAATGCATAGTGCACAATTACAATGCATAATGCACATTTTTTAATTAAAATACTTAACTAACCATGACAAGATTCGCATTTAAGATGTTCCTCAAGCCAGGCTGTGAGGAAGAGTATCAGAAGCGCCACGCCGCCATTTGGCCGGAGCTGGTAAAGATGATTAAAGACTCAGGTGTAGGCAACTACAGTATCTACTGGGACAAAGACACTAACATTCTGTTTGGCTATCAGGAGTGTGCTGGTGACACTACGTCGCAGGACACTGAAGGTGGTGTTGACCCTATCACGCAGAAGTGGTGGGACATGATGGCAGACATCATGGAGGTCAATCCTGACAACTCTCCCGTGACTATACCAATAAAAGAGGTATTCCATCTGGATTGATTTGCTGAACAGCGCACAAATACCATAGGCTAATGACAGGGCAGATATACATAAAGGAATTGCGGATGCACAGTTATCATGGTGTGCTCGAACAGGAGCGCATCGTGGGTAATGACTACGTTGTCAGCCTCACTGTGCATTACCCAATAGAAAAGGCATGTCTGTCTGACGACGTTGCTGATACGCTTAACTATGCAGAGGCACTCGAAGTGGTGCAGAAAGAGATGGGTATTCCTTCCAACTTGCTGGAGCATGTGGCCCACCGCATCTGCTGTGGCATACTGAAGCGTTTCCCGCTTGCCGTGGCTGTTGATGTCGATATTGCGAAGATGGCTCCGCCTATGCGAGGGGATTGCGCAGCGGCAGGTGTGCGTCTGCACATGGTTCAAGGTGAATGATAAATATAGTACGTAAAGAAAATAATGCTGTCACATACTTTTTTGTGACAGCATTATTTAGTTTGTCCTATCTTAATTGAAAATGTTTTTTCTCTTTTTAAACTGAAACCAGAGAGAAATGTTCACGTTTATGTAAAAGAGTCTCGGATAATGGAGCAAAAGCCATAATCTGTATCTTTTTTTGAGATTCAGATTCTTACATGGCAGGAACTCCATGGAATCACTTACAATCATGTCGCGGTGTTTCTTGTAATCGGCATAGGTCGGAGCGTAACGTGCAATGTCTTTTGACGTGCCTATGGTTGTTGTTATCAGTTTTGTTCTCAACCATTCATACATGCCGTCAATAATCTTGTGTTCGATTATGTATTTTGTGCGGTCGCATTCAGCTATGAAAAAATGTAAGATGTTGGTTATGTTACGCTCATTGACTATGCTTCCGCCACGTTGGCGATAGTGGTATAGCGGCACATTCAGAATTCCCGTCTTGTTGGCTTTTACAAACCATTTGAATACTGTGGCATAGTCTTCAAACATGTATGACACGGGCATTTCATCTGTAATCAGCTCTTTCTTAAAGAGCTTGTTCCATACATAGCTTTTTATGAGTTTGTCTGCAATAATCTCGCGCAGTCCCTCCTCTCTGCTTAATGTTGTTGGCTTATCTACGCTCAGTCTTGTAACTGTTTTGTTCTTATATTCAAGGAAATATCCGCAGATGACGATGTCCAGATTCTCTTTTTCTATGTAATCTACAAGCTGTTCCAGATAGTTTGGCTCATACCAGTCATCGCTGTCTATAAAACCGACATAGTCACCGGTAACTTTCTTTAGTGCAATGTTGCGACTGTCTGACAGTCCAGAGTTCTCCTTGTGAATCACAACAATGCGGTTGTCGCGTTCTGCGTACGAATCGACAATCTCGCCAGAGTTGTCGGTAGAACCATCATTTACGATTATCAGTTCAAAATTGGTATATGTTTGTTCAACAACGGATTCTATTGCTTGTTTCAGATAGTCCTCCGTGTTATAAACTGACATTATTAAGCTAACTTTCATTATTAGAGTTTTAGTGTCTGTTGTAATTCGGGTGCAAAGGTAGTAAAAAAAATTTGAACAACAAAATATGCTTTATGTGGCTTACTTTTTTTCTTTTCTTCTTAGTAAGTATATACCAAACCGTATTTCTCATGCAACTGGCGGAGGGAGCCGTCAATCTTCATTTTGCGTATCACATCGTTCACCAGTTCGAGCAGGTCGTCCTGCCCCTTGCGCATCAGCACTCCTATCTCACCGTGGGTGAAAGGCTTGTTCAGCAGTGGGGCAGCCAATCGGCTGTCTGCCTGTGTGTAGTAGGGTGCCTCCGTTATCTCCGTTATCATCACGTCGGCCTCGCCTTCTGCTATTAGCGAAGGTATTTCTTCGTTCTTGGGATGCACGATGATGGTGGCGCTGGTAAGGTTCTCGTTGGCAAACTTCTCGTTCAGTCCGCCGGGGTTCACCATTACGCGCACCTCGGGCTTGTTTATGTCTGCCAATGATTGGTAGCGGTCCGCCTCTGAGGCTCTGCACAGGATAGTCTTGCCGTTGGCCAGATATCCTTCGCTCATCAGCATTGTCTCACGGCGGGCATCGGTGATGGTGATGCCGCCGATGGCGAGGTCAAAGGTCTGCGGCTCGGCCAGAACATCTGCTGACAGCGTAGGCCACGATGTTGGCACGAACTGCACTTCTACGCCCAGTCGCTTGGCTATTTCTCCAGCCATTTCGATGCCGAAGCCCCAGTAGTGTCCGTCATCCTCACGGAATGACAGTGGTCTGTAGTCTCCCGTCGTACCGATGAGGATGGTGCCGCGTTTCTGAATACGGTCGATGGTCGGCTGACTGATTTTCTCAATGCTATTATCATCGTTCGCAGCGCACGAAGCAAACGAGGCCGTGCTGCCGAGTAACACTATTGTCGCCATCACCATGACGGCCAGGGTTTTTATCTTCATTTTCATGTCCATAAATTATCTTCGCTACAAAGTTACGAAGATTTTCCGAAACTCGTGCCACTATCGGTAAAAATTGTCAAAGAATATTTTCTTTTATAACATGTAATGTCCATGAATGTCCATATAATTCACCATTAATTTTTACTACAATTTATGTTCTAAAACACAAAGTTCACAACATTGTGAACCACAACATTGTGAACTTTGTGTTTTTTAAACGCTAACAGCCTTGGTTTCAGCCCTAAACCATGCTATGTATTGACGGATAATCGCTAAGATTTTAGGTTCACCCAATATCTGTTTTGTCTCTAATCGTACTGTATGATTTCCATTAAGGCATCAGATGCTGCTTTCTCCAGTCTGACGTCTGGCTGCAGACAGTCTGCAGGCTGTTTTTCAAGGAAAGCAAGACAATTATTCATTGCGCGTACAGGACCTTTTACTACAGTGAGGACATATGAGCAACGGTCATCCGTCATGTGTAGTTCCTCTATGTCATCAACAAATGGTGCGCAGTCGTCACCAGTGGCGATTATCATCATAAGGTATAATTCGGTTTCCCGCTCGCCTTTATGCAGGAACACTACTTTGTCGCCCTTTTCGGGTAGGTCATGTTCCCAAGGTGGGAAACCTCCCCAACGGAAATAGGAGTATCCTTTCTGCCAAAGCGCATCAGTAAAGCTGTCCCATTCTTCATCATCATTAAAATACTTGATGCGAAGGCGGTTGTCCTTTGGCTTCACTGGCTCCCTGCTGCGTATATATACTGTTATATGCAACCGGTCGCTGTATGGAGCATGGTCTTTCAGTTCGCTGATTTCTGCTTCTATAAATTCCTCCCATCCCATGTCGAGCATGGCTGCAATCGCATGATTGTTTTGGCGTGGTATGTAGCCGAGGATGAAGTTGAAATCAAATTCATCAGGGTTGCCGTCATAGTCACCAGCCAGTGCTACGGCAACAGCGTTCTTGTCGTATTTGTTGTTGCGTTCGCGGACGAGTGCAATCTTAGCCCCAACATGGAGTTCATCCCAGATGTCCTTGATGTCATGGAAACCAATACCGGCAACGGGACATTCGAGGATTACCTTACGCTGAAATTCAGGAGTTTCGTCAGATTTGTCTTTTTGAACCATAATAAGACTACCTGTGTTATATCTATTATTATCTTTTCACCAGCAAAGTTATGCAATCTTTTTCTTTTTTCCAAACAATTCCTATTTTTTTTGCACATGACAATGAAGTCGCTATGATGAATTTGTGAACAAATGACGCAAGGAAAAAATCTTCTAAAAATGTAAATCGTTCGGAATTTTGACCAATATAGTTCTGGTATCGTCCAGACGATTTTTCACAGGTTGAGTGATTTTTGGGTAAAAGCTGCCTGATTACACTACAAAAACAAACGGATTATAATGCAAAAGCAGCCGCATTGCAGTGTAAAAGCTATCGTATTACACTGTAAAAGCTATGCTATTACAAAACATTTGACTTCAAACGGCAGTATGCAGTTTTGAGATATGTTGATAATCAGGTGGTTGCGGAAAACGAAAATTCCTTGCGATATTTGAGACCGAAATAGAGTTTGGTGACTAATATCGCAAGGAATCGGCAGTTAAATACGGTTTCGGAACATATAATCTCCATATAATTAACCACGAATGGTCATGAATTTTTTATTAATGAATAATTATATGGTCATTCATGGACATTATATGTTGAAAAGATATTGACGAAGTGGGTGTAACATATAATCTCCGTGTAATTAACCACGAATGGTCATGAATTTTTTCATTAATGGTAAATTATACGGCCAATTAATGAAAATTCCATGTTTAAAAGTGCATGGTTTCAGAAAAATGTTGTATCTTTGTACCGTAAAACATAAAAACGATAGCAAAATGGAAGCGAATGAAGCATTGAAAACAATTCTGAACCGTAGCCATGCTCAGGCAATGGCAGGTGAGACGGTATCAATGGATGAGGTTGAACGTTTCATGAACGACAAGGAGTATGAACTTACACATCCAGTGGACGCCTGTTGCGTTGCTGAGTCTTTCTGAGGTTTTTGAATACACCTTTGAAATGTTTGGAGAGCGACAGTTACGCAAACTCAAGACCCAGATAAGTTCTACCGCTCGTCGCATCGCCACCTTCCCAGGCTTGGGTAAGTGCGAAGCCGCCCTCATTGAAGCAACAGGCATCGAATACCGTAGCATACCCGTTGTCAGCGAAATCAAACTGCTATACACAGTCAGCGAAGACACGCTCTTCATTGAGTTTGTAAAGAATGCACGAATGGATGATTCCACGATGCTAGGAAAGTTGAACCAGGGACTTTAGCCTCTTAAATCTACTCTTTTTATTCCCTTTTCCTACTATATGTTTTTCCCTCGGAAGTAGTGAAGGATATTTCTTACTGTTTTTAAAAAACGTAAACTCGTCGGAATAAACATCTCTTGTCATTAATGTTGTTAATAAAGATCTTTAATGTCATTAATGAGTCTATGGCAAGGTATTAACGTCATTAACGAATATCATTAACATTATTAACGCAAAAAAATGCCGAACTCATCCTTTCGGATGTTTCGGCAGAGAATGTTGTATTTCAATAATAGCTGCAAAGACTATTAGTGACTTCTGATTATTTTCTGTCCTTGCTCTATTATGACACCCTGGGTGTTGGCTGTTGCCTGAGTGCCGCTGAGCGTATAGGCATATGGGACGTTGGCGGAAATGGGTTTGGAAAGAGCAGCCACATCGGTGGGCGCATCTTCGATGGCCTCATATTCTGCCATGGCGTCTGCCATGCGTGTGTCGAGGTCAGCAAGGCGGTAGAGACCGTCGCTGTTGGCGGTGAGGCCTTCGATGGTGATGGGCAGTATCATAGGCATCTGCAAACCCTCTTCGTCAATGCGAGAGAGCAGAGTGCGATTATGCAACTGGCTGACAGCCTGATAGACGAGGTTGACGGCAACATATTCATCTGTTCCATCGCTCCACTTCTCAAACACTATCTTTGAGCCGATAGGCGTGTGCGCTTCCATGGCCTGCTCTGTCTCTGGAAGGACGAAGCGCAGGGCAGCACTGATGCTTGCCAGATTGCTGTCGTGACCACAGAGGAAGGTGAACTTGCGCCCGTCATTGTGCAGTTCCTCGCGGATGCGGCTCACCAACGGATAAGCCAGGTTGACGGCAGCGCTGTGGGCGGTGAAGAGCAGACCGTCGTACACCTCCTTGATACGGCAGATTGCACGCCACTGTTCCATAGTCAACTCTTGTCCCCATGGAGCCATGCTCTCGCTCTCGTAGCACTGCAGCACCAGTGCATCGGCTACGCTGTTGGCCAGGGTATAGCCACCCGTCATCTTTGGTTCCGAGCCCTTCTCCAGCTTAAACTTTGTGTCGTCGTACCAGAAATGCGTAGTGTCGTTCTGTGCAGCGGCAGAATGTGCCATGTCAATGACATCCTCTACCAGCGTCAGTGCCGGCTGCATGGACTGCATCCATGCCTGTGATCCGCCATGCATGGCGTTCATCTCTGCGATGACCTGCTGGCGGTAGGTGTCGTTCATCTTCGTGAACTGTGGCGTGAACATGGGGTCCATCTTGTCTTCATCATACTTGTGGGTAATCTCCACATTGGCGAAAGGCAGGAATCCGGCAGAGAAATACTTTGCCGTAGCAAATGTGCGCTGGCGCGAGTTAGCATAGAACAGCACATCGTTGCCTTCCGGGCGGTAGTTGTCGGGCAGCAGACCTTCGCCAACCAGCCATTTGCGGAAGAACTGTCCCATCTCTGTCTCCAGCACACCGCCGCGCAGTGACAGCTGGCTGCCAGGCGACGTCCATGAGAACCACTTGTGTGGTGTCACCCTCATGTATGCCGCTCCGCCCGACGACAAAGGCGAGCGGATGTTGTGGCGACTCATCACCACTACTTCTTTCAGTTGATACTTCGCATGGAAGTCATCCGAGCGTTTCGTCTGGGCCTGTATCCATAGGCAGCATAGAAGGAGGGCTGCCAGCATACTGATTTTAATCTGTCCTGTCATAATTTCCTTTTTGTGGAGAATTCACCTTAATAGGTGTAAACTTATGCAAAGGTAGTCAAAAACTTTTATTTGGCAAAGAAAACTTTATGATGTTTTTGACAAAGTCTTAACTACTTAATTCCCAAGTTCAAGATAGAAGTGCACCCCCTCGTAGTGTAGGCGTAAGCCCAAAACTATGAAAAACACTGCGGAGGTTTGCCGCGCGGCTGGGGGCGCAAAGCCCCCAAAGAGCGCATCTATGAAAGGAAAAAATCAACAAGCAATGTAAAAAAACGAGAAAGGGAGACCGCTGTCTCCCAAAAATTAGCTAAATTTGCATTGCTTATGTACAAACAACTAATTTCAGAACAAAGGTACACAATTTTTG
>JAEEHW010000030.1 GCA_016281055.1 Prevotella sp. | reverse complement strand
TTGTAGAACTGTTCCATACGTCTTAGTTTTTAGTTAGTGATAATGTTGATTATTGATGTATTGTTCTTGTAATGAAGAACTTTGTGCAAAGTTACGAACTTTATTTTAGAAAAAGAAATATTTTTGTAAAAAAATGAAAAAAAAATTATTTTGATGACTTTTAGGACATTCCATTTGTAAACAAACGTGTATAGAAATTGATAGAGTAAATGTTGTTATGATTGCTTAGCAAGAAATCCTTTGAAAATCAGAACAAAAATCTTATAGTAGAAATATTTCTGGGCGAAGCCCAAGTATTATGAACTAGATTTTTGGGGGATTTCTAACTGAAGGTTATAATAACCGAAAACTGTTTTTGAACAAAGATAAAACCGATTGGGCGGATTGGCTGCGCAGTTAGTTTTTTTGAACACGAAGAATTCGAATTGACACGAATAATCTTTACTGCGTTACAGATTCGTGAAGAAGACAACACAGACAACAACGACAACATCTATATGACAGAAGTGATGTGTGAGAAAAAAAGGTTGTCCACGTTGTCCTAAGTTGTCTTAAAATTTTGTACAGTTTAGATGAATAGAAGACAACACAGACAACTATGACAACATCTGTATGACAGAAGTGATGAGTGTGAAAAAAGTTGTCCCAGTTGTTCCAGTTGTCCCAAGTTGTCTTCAAAAAAATGATAGATGGCAAAATGATAATAGTGTTTTTCTAAATCTCCAGTAAAAAAATGAGGGAGATTTGTGAACAAATGACGCATGGTTGAAAATCGCAAAAGAGATGTTAAAATAATTAACAATTCATAATTCATAATGCATAATTAGGCAGAATGCGACAAAAAGTGTGTGCTATGCGTAATAATTATGCATTATGCATTATGAATTGTGCATTGATTAGGTGGTAATATGTATGCTTTGAGGAGGTAAAAGCTATCGTATTACAATGTAATAGCTATGCTTTTACAGTTAGAGAGGATTGTGACAAAAGCGAAAAATAAGTTATATTATTGTGATACAACAATATACAGAATTTACGGAATACTGGCGTATTTGAGAGCGAAACTGACCTTGGTGATTTCTATCGCAAGGAAACGGCAGTTTAAATTCTTTAAAAACGTGATAAGGAACAATAATTTGTCCTTTCAATAGGTGAAATAAGAAAATGCGACGAAACGGGTGAAAAAATATGCCGTTTGTCGCATTTTTTTTATTTTGTCGCATGATATTTTGAAAAATAACCGCAAAATATTTTTTCAGTTACAATTTTTATCGTAACTTTGCACCGACAAACAGAAAAAACAACAAATTAACCAATAATCTCAAAAAAGAAAGGAAAAAGAATTATGAAGAAGTTATTTCTGATTGCTGCAATGGCAGTAGCAACTCTCGCAGTTAACGCACAGTCAAAAATGAAGGCCGGCACATGGAGCATCCAGCCAAAAGCAGGTGCTACTATCACATCTATAACTAACTTAAATGGATATGAGACAGATGACGCCAACGTTTATGTTGGAGGAACCATCGGCGGTGAGGTAGAATATCAGATTGACAACCGTTTCAGCGTAGCAGCTGGTGTAGGTTATATCATGCAGGGTAAGCAGTGGGCTGACGTTTCCTTTGGCGGAACCAAAGTAGAAGATAACAAAATAGAACTGGGATATATCAATGTTCCAATCGTTGCAAACTTCTATGCATTCAAGGGCTTAGCCTTCAAGGCTGGTGTGCAGTTCGCATTCTTAACAAATGCGAAAGACAAGTACACCATTACCAACGGCGGTAGCGAGAATTCTGTAAGCAGAGACGTCAAGGACGCATGCAACACATTCGATTTCTCAATCCCTATAGGTGTGTCATACGAGTTTGACAATCATATCGTGATTGATGCTCGCTACAACATCGGTGTCACAAAGGTGAACAAGGATAGCTATCCTGGTGCCAAGGACTGTCACAACAGCGTATTCCTTGCTACCGTGGGCTATAAGTTCAAGCTGTAATTATGCATGACATGAACAGAATAATAAAAATACTGACAGCATCGGGATTATGCCTGATGCTGTCAGTTGCGCTTTATGCGCAGAAGCACGTTATAAAGAAGGCGGGAGGCGGACAGTCGGTTTACCCCAAGCGTGACACCGCCTTCAAACCGGGATTCAAGCTGTCGCCTGTGGGTGCGTTCAACAAGGCGAATGTGGAAGAACTGGATTTCTATGCCGTGCAGGCACCCGACTTCACAGGTCATGTGCTAAAGCGTAACATGACACGCAAGCAGGTGGCGCTCCAGCAGGTGTCGTGCAAGGAAAACAACATCACCGACGAGAAGGAGTGGGTGATAAACAATAACCTGACGCTCAGGGAACTGCCCGTAGAGACACCGCTGTACCAGTTCGGTCCGCGCTATAGCTACTACACCGGCGGCTACCTCGTCACGATATACGGTCCGCACTACGGCGAGACACTGAAGATTGTCATCACCGACCTTGCCGAGACGCAGCTGTATGCCGCTTACGACTTCGAGAGTTTCCGCTATTCGCCAAAGACCACACTGATGGGCAACACACAGTGCATGCAGGATGTGATAATAGAGGGCAACGTCATGTACGTGTCGCACGGCTCAAGGAGCTATTCCGACGGTGCCGGCTATCAGACCGGTTACATCACCGCCTATGACATGGAGAAGAACGAGATAATATGGACCACGCAGCCCATGACCTGCAACTCATGCTTCACCATCTATGGCAATTCCATCATCTGCGGTTACGGATTCACCGGCGAACCTGACAACCTCTTCGTGCTCGACAAGTATAGCGGTCAGCGCGTGCATAAATATCCCGTGAAGAAGATGGTGGAGCGCGTAGTGGTGAGAGACCGCAAAGCGTATGTGCGCACATATAGCTACGACTATATCTTCAGCGTGAAATAAGGAGTTTGCTTGGTAGTATTAAAGGGGAGTTAGGAGGAGTTAAGGGGAGTTAAAGGACATATGTATTAGACCAATGAATTGGAAAAAGTAATGTCCCTTAACTCCCCTTAACTCCTCCTAACTCCTTTTTACTCCCCTTGAGTTGAGCAAGTTTTCTACTTGCTCAACTTGAATTATATATAGAATTCTGAACTGTCCACCAGACCTGCACGGATAGCATACTTGATGACCTCGTGGGCAGTGTTCACACCGAGTTTTCTGAATATGTTCTTTCGGTGCGTGGTGACGGTATGCACACTCAGGAACCGTTCCGCAGCAATCTCCTTCGTCGTCTTTCCCTGCGCAATGGCTCTGACAATTTCAACCTCAGTGGCAGTGAGGATGTCAGGCGTTTCATTGCGCTGCTGCTCGTCGCTGATGATGGTCTCCATCACACGCTGACTGAGATAGCGCTTGCCCTCCGCCACTGTGCGCAGAGCCTCGCCAACCTCCCACATGGAACTCTCCTTGAACAGTATGCTGAACTGCTGCGACGAATAAATCATACGGCGCATGAAAGAAGACGTAAGGTCGTCACTGAGTATTATCCAGCGAGAAGCGGAAAACCTTTCACCAACAATAAGCAACTGCTCCTCACTGGCAAAATCAAACATGGTATAGTCGAATATCACGAAAGCATCGGGATGCTCCTTCAATAGCTCCACCAAACCACTTTTATCCGTCGTCTTATAAACGACATTTGACTCATCCTGCTTCTTGATGAGCGTCTCAACCGCAAAGCGGGTCAACTCCTGATTGTCTGCAAGTATATATTTTCCCATATTCTTTATTATTTCTAATAGTTTTTCAGTGCAAAATTACAAATTTTAGTAATATCTACCAAAGAAAATTAAAACAAAGGAAAATTTATCTATACGCAGATATTGTACAGGAAAATATTTCCTGTACAATAGTATCTACTGACGCTTCTGTAGAAAAACAATTCTCTATTCCAATATGCACCTATAATCCTAACGTCACATTAGCATAGAAGTTACGTCCTTTCTGCGGTATGTCACGCCAGTCGGAATATGATGAGTAACGGCGGTCAAACAGGTTCTCCACGCCGACGCGCAATGTCACATCATGCTTTATGCCTGCCAACTGCGCAATGTTCAGTTGCGAAGACAAGTTCAAGACCGTCCATGCTCCCGTTTCCGTCTCGCCATACTTTGCAGCATAGCGCGACTGCCGCGACTGCCCCCTCAGTTCACCCTGTAAAAGGAGTAACTTATCAGTGTAGAGCAAGCGGAAGATGTAACCGAGGGGGGCTATCAGCGGCAAGGCATCGCCGTCATTATCTGAGCCACGCGCCACATTAAGACGGCCATTCGCCGTTATGTGGTTAGTGATGCGCCAGTCGGCACTGAGCGATGCATTGATTATTGCAGCACTGCTGAGATTTCCATAAACCTTGACGCCTTCGGCGCCGATAGTCATGGCACTCAGCCTGTCTTCAAACTGTCCTATGATGTAATTACTGAAAAAGAACGCATTAGCACTGACATTGACGGAGAGTGTCGGTGTTGGTTTCCAGTCAATACTGCCGTTAATCTCCGTGGCACTCTCATTCTTTAGGCGCGGATTGCCAATGTAGTCATACTGGTCAAAGGTGTTGTTAAGGTAATAGCCGTAAGCCTCCGTCACCGTCGGTGCACGGCTGCCCCACCCTGCTCCAATAGCAAACTGCACCTTCGGCGCTGTGTACTGGTAACTGACTGCCACGCGACCTGTGGTCTGACGATAGTTGTCTTTCATCCCTGGGAAGAACACCGCCAGCGCATCAAGCCCCTCACGATTGTTTATCTTCTGCCACTGCTGCGACAGTTTCAGCGAGGTTCTGAGATGCTGCTGTATGCCTGAACCGTCACGTCCGAGCCTGATGTCGTCTGACAGAGCCACGCCGGTATTCAGTGTGCCAACGTCTGCCCATGTCACCATATACATCGGTGCGGCACCACCAGGATACATCGTCATGTCTGCAAACAGACGGTTGTAGTACAGATCGAAATTGGCCTGCCAGTCATGACGGTCTGCCTGGCCCGTCAGCAAGGAATACATTCCTGCCGTGCTGCTCTTTCCCGGCATGTCCATGTGTATCAGCACATCGGGGCGTTTCGTATCGTCCATGATATGCGTGATATGGTTGTAGTACGCCTTTGTCTCCAACGCCGTCAAAGGTTGGTCAGCCCATGTGTGGCGGTATGCCAGTGATGTGATGACGGCCTCAGCCTTGCTCACGTCCATGTTAAGAGCCGGATAACCCACGTCTGTGGCACGGTCATAGATGAAGGTGCCCTCGATGACATCATGCCTCGCAAGGCGGAATCCGAAGTTGTCAAACAAGTTCAGTTTCTGAAACTGCGAGAAGTTAACCTCGTTGCCGCCGCCCTCACGGTAGTTATCGGCGTGACGGTAACTGACGCCAGCATTTGTATAGAAAGCCTTTGCAGAATATTCCACATCGGCACCATACTGCTGCACATGTCCGTTGGTCTCATATCCCAGCGACGCACCTGCACCGAAACGCGGTGCCGTGGGGGAGAATCCCACACGCTGCAGTTTCAAGTCGAGTGAACCGCCAATGCCGCCCGTAGACTGTGGATTGCCGTTAAGTCCTGAATTGAGCAGTATGCTTTTGAGGTTCGACGATTCCACATACGATGTCACAGGGTCCATCTTGTCCGTGCAGGCATAGAATATCTTCATACCGTCAATGGTGGTTGACACACGTTCCGTCTGCATGTTGTTGACAACAGGTTCCCATGCGTACGAACCTCTGCGTATGAGGTTCACCTGTCGCAGTTCTGCAAGGTGCTCATCAATGGTGGCTGCACTGCCCTTGGCAGAGCGTTGCCGGCCTGATGCCTTTGCCGTCACCACCACCTCGTCCAGGTTCTGCGGACGAGCAGTGGTATCGGCTGATTGTATAAATAATGGTATAAAGAGTACTCCTATCATATATTATATTTATATTGTCACGTCCCAGTAGAGAGTGCCACCGGAAGGATAATCGCCTCCCGCCACGGTTTCACCGTTGCTATTCTTTACTGTCAGATGGATGCGCCACAGTCCCGTCATGGTAAGGTTTATGGAACCGAGATAACTTCCATCAGGCTGGCGTGTTAGTGTTGTGTTGTTTGTTGATGTGTGATTGCCCATGTCTGGCATACGTGGATCTATCTCCACAGTGAAAGTCTCTGTAGCCAAAGCATAAGGAGTGGTGATGACATCCGATTTCTTTGAGATGTATGCACGGATTTCATTTGTACCGGTTTTCAGTGCTGTGGCATTAACAAGCGAAAGGAAGTAGTTACTGTCACCAACCTTGAATGACTTCAGCCAGTCCTGACCTTCCGGCAGTGCATTCACCACGATGCCTGCATCCGTAACAGCAGCCTTCTTGCCCAGCACTCGTGCATCGTATGACAATGCCCATGTACCAGCATCGCTTGTATTCATGAGGAACGATATCCAAGTACGTTTCACTGCAAGGCGTGTGTCATCGAAAGTGACAGCATCACCACCCACCGGTGTAGAGTGCTTGTGTCCCATCTTCACCATGTCCATCACAGGCGTTATGGATGTAATCTGGAAATCCTTGATATAGTTGCCTGTGGCTTTTTTCGTGGCGATGAAGTACACCTCGTTGTAACCCTTAGTGAACTTTCCCGTCTTGGTATAAGCATATACTATGTATCTGCCATCAACCTCCAGTGTCAGTTCCGGCACCACTTTCAGTGTTTCAATAAGCTTATATACTTGAAAGGCCTCTTCAGCCGAGCAGCATTCCACATCAGGTGTCAGCGTTACGCCAGGAACCTCTATTCCTGCTTCTACTCCATCGTCGTTACTGTTGCAGGCTGTCAGCCCTGTGAGCAATCCCGCAAATAAGAACAATTTAAGTAATTCCTTCTTCATTTTCCTTTCTCCTTTCATTAAATTTAATTTATATTCCTTTTACTTACTCTGATTTCTGAGTGCTTCCCCGCACGAAGAAATAGTTTGCGTCAATCATCATTGATTGGTGAACGTCTCTGATTTCTGAGTGCTTCCCCGCACGAAGAAATAGTTTGCGTCAATCATCATTGATTGGTGAACGTCTCTG
>JAEEHW010000029.1 GCA_016281055.1 Prevotella sp. | reverse complement strand
GTTGTGCTCGCACACAGTGTTTTTCGTTTGCATTTTTTCGTGATTTTCTTTGTTTATTTCAGAAATAATTCTTACCTTTGCCCTTGAAAACAGTTAGTCCATGGGTTGGGCTGTGTTTTCACGACATATTGGTTTGATGCACATACGGCAATGCCTTGTGAAGGCACCACCGCCGTGACATCAAGAAAGGACGTTTACAGAACGTTAATCTTCTACTTTCAAAAGTCTGGTAAACTTTCAAGAAACTACAAGAAGATAGCGCAATCGAAACGTCCACGTGGGTGATTTTATATCACGACTGCCACCTTTTATATATTATTGTATATAATAAGGTGTTGTACTCGTATATAATATCTCATGACGTGGGCTAACTGGTTGCTTATCCTTGTAGTTTAGGTTTTACCAGAGCCTTGAAAGTGGGATAAGCGAGATGTACAGCACCCACGTCTTTTCGTTTCCTGATAACTTATTATTAACCGCTGACTCCGAGGGCGCTATAAGCTGCTTATATCATGTGACTATGAACTACAACGAGAGATTAAACGAACTTTTCGATAAATGGCGGCAGCGAAGCATCGAAAACGATGAGGCAAGAGACAGCAATGGAAATGTCATTTTCACGGCAGACGGTTTGATGAAGAAAAACGATGATACTATCGATGTGGAGAAGGAATGGAGCGAATCCCCAAAGCGGATAATGTTTCTTCTTAAGGACCAGCCTTCAGTATGGAGTGACGATACCCGCCTATGGTTGAAGGACAATGATGACAAAGAGAGAAATCTCAGGGTGGAGAGTAACAGGAATCTTAAACCAAGGTTCATCAGGAACATAGCCAATGTGTTCTATGGACTGAGCAATGCACGCACTGCGGATGACTGTTGGCTCAAAGCCATTCCCGAGGAAGATATCAGAGAACATTTCAATACGCGTCCATTCGCTTTCGTTGAATGTAAGAAGCAGGGAGGCACCACCAGTGTTGGTGACAAGGAACTGAAGACATATCTGGAGCGGTATGGAGACTTGTTGCGCGAGGAAATAGAGATTCTAAACCCTAACATATTTGTTTGCTCAAGTCATCTGATATATGCTTTCGTAATAGATATGTTCAACAAGGATGAATTGCTGACCATACCCGAGCATAACAGTATCCGTGTTCACTTACCGTCCGGAACAATAATTCTCTGCTCATACCACCCAAGCGCAAGGATGAACTATGAGGATTTCTATGAAGGTGTAATGTGGCATTACAGGGCTTACCTGAAGTATATGGCGGAAAACAATAAATCATAACACAAAGACTAATAATATGAAACACGTATATTATACATATCTTTTAACCATACTAATGAGTATGGTAGGAGCGAAAGTGTCAGCCCATGACATAGAAGTTGCGAACAGTGACGGAAAGACTATCTATTACACATATAACACAGACACTTCTGTTTTTGTTACATACCAGGGAACATCCTATAGCAGTTATTCCAATGAGTACACAGGAGATGTTGTCATTCCTGAAACCGTAACATACGGTGGTAAGACTTACAGCGTGACCAGCATAGGCTCTTCTGCGTTCTATGGTTGCAGTGGCCTGACATCAGTGACTATCCCCAACAGCGTGACCAGCATAGGCTCTTCTGTGTTCTATGGTTGCAGTGGCCTGACCTCGGTGACCATCCCCAACAGCGTGACAAGCATTGGCGAAAAGGCATTCTGTGGTTGCAAAGGCCTGACTTCAGTAACCATTCCCAACAGTGTGACAAACATTGGCAGGTATGCGTTCTATGGGACAGCATGGTATGATAATCAACCAGAGGGGTTGGTATATGTAGGTGATTTTGCATATGAATATAAAGGTACCATGCCCGCCAACACATCTATCACTTTAAAGGAAGGAACAGTAGGTATAGCTTCTTCTGCGTTCTCTAGCTGCAGCGGCCTGACCTCTGTGATCATCCCTAACAGTGTAACCAGCATCGGTTCTTATGCGTTCTCTGTCTGCAGCGGCCTGACATCTATAACCATCCCAAACAGCGTGACCAGCATAGGCTCTTCTGCGTTCTATGGTTGCAGTGGCCTGACATCAGTGACCATCCCCAACAGCGTGACCAGCATCGGCTCTTCTGCGTTCAACGGTTGCAGTGGACTGCAAAAGGTTATTGTTCCAAATATTGATATAAAGAAGTGGTGCAGTATTACATTTGGCAGTTCATCTGACAATCCGCTGTACTATGCACATCATCTTTATAGCGATGAGAATACGGAGATAACGAAACTTGTCATACCAGATGGTGTGACCAGCATCCCCAATTATGTATTCTCTGGCTGCAGCGGTCTGACCTCTGTGATCATCCCTAACAGTGTAACCAGCATCGGCTCTTCTGCGTTCTCTGGCTGCAGCGGCCTGACCTCTGTGATCATCCCTAACAGTGTAACCAGCATCGGCTCTTCTGCGTTCTATAGATGCAGCGGCTTGACTTCTGTAACATGGAATGCAAAGGATTATCCTGCGTTCTCCAGTTATTCATCCAATCCGTTCTATAATATAAGGACTCAGATAACGGAGTTTATTATTGGAGATGAAGTGACAAGTATTCCTGCATATATGTGTTATGGAATGAGCAACCTAAAATCTGTGACCATCCCCAATAGCGTGACCAGCATCGGCTTTTATGCGTTCAAAGGTTGTATTTAGAGTCCTCTAAACAACCATAAATAATGAAAAACACATAGAGATAAACCTCTGTATATCAACCACTTTTAGATTTTAACACTTCGGACTTGCTTTTTGGTGGTTCTCAAAAATCCGCTTACCTTTGCAACGCAT
>JAEEHW010000028.1 GCA_016281055.1 Prevotella sp. | reverse complement strand
TGTAGGTGTGACTTGGAGTTTTCGGACTCGGCACCGCCTCATTTGGTTTGGGTCTGTATTATATCTCCATACATTCCGATCTATCTGTTTATCTCTATCTTTTTTATCACCTTGGCTGGAACACCGCCAACAATGGTATTCGGCTCCACGTCTTTTGTCACTACTGCACCAGCAGCTACTACGGCTCCATCGCCAATAGTCACTCCTGCCAATACAGTTGCATTGGCTCCAATCCATACGTTCTTGCCGATGTGGATGGGGGCATAGCTCATGCTCTGACGGTTGGCAGGATTGAGGTCGTGATTGATAGTTGCCAGCACGACGTTGTGACCTATGAGGGCGCCCTCGTCGATGGTGATGCCGCCCTGGTCCTGAAACTTGCAGCCCATGTTGATGAACACCCTTTCACCAACGATGGTGTTCTTTCCGCAGTCGGTATGGAATGGTGGGAACATACCTACCGTCGTGGGCACCTCACGTCCCCACAACTGCTCTAATAAATCGTGCAGCTCCTTTGGTGTGTGATACTTGCCGTTAATCTCCGCCGTTATTTTCAACGCCTCCTGCGACAACTGATGAAACATCATGTGAACTTCACCGCCACCAACGACGGGTTTGCCCGATGCCATGTAATCACGAAATTCTTGTATTGTCATTGTTCTTTATTTTTCTTTTGTGAATTTGTAAACAGCCCATGTTGGTAGAATGACCAATAGCAATAAGTTTATCTCCACCAATGTGTAGGAGCCGAAATAGTCAACCAACGTCTGGAATTTCAAAACTCCATCCACGAGGAATACCAGGAGGGCAAACCAGCAGATAAAGAAGATGGTTGCGTACTTGATTTTACGTTTATTTATTTTCATTTTATCACATTTAAATCAGCCGCATTCAGTCAAATACTTGGAGCGAATAGCCTTTGGGAGTTTCGATGCAATGAGTTGATATGACTCTTTAATCAATCCCTCTACTAATGCATCGTCCAATTCTTCATAATAGACATCGCTCCAGTGCGTCTTGTTCCAATGATAGGCAGGTGTCACGGCAGAGAATTGTTCTCTAAGTTCCATATTCCTGTCTGGTGACAGTTTCAAGGCAATTCTTGAAACTCCGTCCTTCATATCATACCTGCCACCGCCTAACCATAGGCAGACGAATATCTTTCCCTCCAAGCGGAAGTTAAGAATGTCTTCACCAAATGCCTGGTCTTCAGTCACTCCTGGGATTGACAACGTGTATTCTCTAACCTGCTCAATGTTCATACGTCATTTATCTTTCCTTGTTTTTATTTTCCCACGCAGAAGTGCTTGAAGATGTTGCTGAGGACGTCTTCGGTGGTGATGGTGTTGCCGAGGATGTCGGAGAGGTGGGTGATGCAGAGGCGGAGGTCTTCGGCTATGAGGTCGCCGCTGAGGTTTTGGTGCATGGCGGCAATGGCACGCTGTATGTCCTGTGAGGCGATGTCGAGGATTTGCTTGTGACGCTCGTTGGTGATTATTACCGTGTCTGTGGCGGCCTGACTTGTGGCTGCGGCGGCTATGTCGGTGAGAGCTTCCTCTAAGCGGTCAAGGCCTTTCTGATGGAGGGCAGAGATGGTGATGCCCTCCTTATCGGAAGTGACATCGGTAAGCTTGTCACTCTTGTTTGTGACGTATATGATGTGCTGGTTGTCCTGCCTGTCTATGTCTATGAATGGTGTGCCGGGGGCTGACAGCGATATGATAATCTGTGCTTTCTGTGCGGCTTTTATCGAACGCTCTATGCCTAACTGCTCTATGGTATCGCTGGTGGCTCTTATGCCTGCAGTGTCTATGAAACGGAACAGGTAGCCATTGATGGTTATGGTGTCCTCGATGAGGTCGCGGGTGGTACCCTGTATGTCGGATACTATTGCGCGGTCATCCTTCAGCAGTGCGTTGAGCAGCGTGCTCTTGCCTACGTTTGGCGCTCCGATGATAGCCACGGGAATACCGTTCTTTATCGCATTTCCGGCTGCAAAGGAAGCTGACAGATGCGTAATCTCGGTATCAATAGACTGTGCAAGTTGCAGCAACTGGCTGCGGTCTGCAAATTCCAGGTCTTCATGGTCGGAGAAATCCAGTTCGAGTTCGAGCAGTGATGTCAGGTGCAGCAACTGGTCGTGCAGTTCGTGCAGTTTCGTGGTTATGCCGCCTCTCATCTGTGTCATGGCCACATTGTGCTGTGCAACATTCTGCGATGCTATGAGGTCTGCCACTGCTTCCGCCTGACTGAGGTCCATCTTTCCGTTCATGAATGCACGTTGCGTGAATTCACCCGGTCCTGCCAACGTACATCCGTTTGTAATCAGCAGTTCCAGCACCTTGCTTAAAATATAGCGTGAACCGTGACATGATATTTCAACGGAGTCTTCGCCCGTATAGCTGTGCGGTGCGCGGAAGACGGTGACGAGAACCTCGTCGATTACCTCGCCTGCAGCATTGACGATGCGGGTGAAATGAACGGTTTTGGCATCAAAAGCGTTGCAGTCTGCCGTGCAGATGGCAGAAACCGCATCTATGGCCTTCGGGCCAGATATGCGGACTATTCCTATGGCACCGCCTTGTGCCGTTGCTATGGCGCAGATGGTATTTCCTGTGTTCACTTGAAATTCTTTAAGAAGTTATAGTCGGTTTGGTCGGCAGTCAGTGGCGTTATGGCAGCATAGCCATTAGCTACGGCCCATGCATCGGTGTCGGTAGCATCCGGTTCGTCGTTTTGGTAATATCCAGCCATCCAGTAATATGGCGTGCCTTTCGGATGTTTTCTCTGTTCTACCTCGCTGCGCCAATGACCGTGAGCCATTCGGCACATTCGTGTCTCTCCATTCCATTCCTTCGGCACATTTACGTTGAGGCATGTGTATGTGGGCAATCCCTCTTTCAATACTTTCCTGACCATCTCCTGCACCAATGGACGCATGGGCTCGAAGTCGGCATCGTCATCATAGTCGCACAGAGAGAATGCAATGCTTGGAATGCGTTTCAGCGCGCCCTCCATGACTATTCCCACAGTACCGCTGTAATGCAGGTTTGTGCTTGCGTTGTCACCGTGGTTTATCCCGCCGATTATGATGTCTGCCTTTCTTGGGCACAGTTTATGGTATGCCATCTTGATGCAGTCGGCTGGCGTTCCACTGCAGCTCCATACGTCGATGGTGGTGCCTTCGTGGTCGTAATGCCTGCGGTGTTTCATTGTCAGTGGCGTGGTGCTGAAGGCGCGTGAATAACCAGACCGTGCGCTCTCTGGTGCACAGACGATTATGTTTCCCATGCCTTTTAGCATATCTATGAGGGTGTTGATGCCTTTGGCGTGATAGCCGTCGTCATTTGAAATCAATATCAAGGGAAGTTCTTGCATGTTCATTGTGATATTATGTTTGTCACTACTTTCCAGATGTTGTCTGCTGTCGTCAGCGATACGCATTCCTTTGTAGAGTGTGCGCCTATGATGCGTGGTCCTATTGATGCTATGTGCATTCCTGGGAATTTGTCCACGAGGTATGCAGCCTCAAGTACGAAATGCATCTCGACAGGGCGCGGCTTGAAGTCGAGGATATCTTGGAATGTGTTTATTGTCTTTTGGATAAAAGGATGTTCCACGTCCTCGCTCCAAGGCTTTGCGTCAAGTATTGTTGTTACATCTGCTCCGACAAGTGTGAAGATGCGCGATATGTTTTCAGACAGAGAGTGCATCTTTTCGTTGTCGAAGCTGCGGGTATGCGTTGACATCTCGAATGATGGATGGGCAACGCTGTGGTGCATCTTCACCACTCCGATGTTGTTTGATGTGACAACCTTCTTCTCGTCACCGTCGCCGCTCCATTCCGTCACTCCCACGGGTATGCCGTTTATGGAGGCGAGGAATACGTGTGTGCTCTCCTCGCTTATTACCGCCGAGTGCCATACTGACGGTTCGCAGTCAATGTGTAGTGCGGGGTCAGACTCAGAGTATTGTGCTGATATGGCATCGTTGCATTGGTTTACGAGCACCTCAAATCCCTCTGCATCTTCTTTTGGCAGAACTATCTTGGCTTCAGCCTCTGCGGGTATTGCAGAATAAGCCTGTCCGCCCTCGAAGGACACAAGATACAGTTTGATGTTCATCTGTCTGATGGCCACGAGCAGCAGATTGGCGAGTATCTTGATGGCGTTGCCACGGTTCTTGTCGATGTCCACGCCGCTGTGTCCGCCTTTTCCGCCCTGCACGGTCACCTCGTATGCCATGTAGTTCTGTGGCATCTGGCATCGTTTGATGGGAAGATGAGCCAACTGTATATGTGCGCCGGCAGAACCTACTGTTATCTCGTCGTAATTCTCAGAGTCGAGATTCAGCACATTACGTCCCTTGATGAAGTCAGGTGCCAGTCCTGCCGCACCGCTCATGTCGTCTTCCTCGCATGTGGTGCACAGCACCTCCAGAGCAGGGTGGGGCAGTGTGTCATCGTCAAGCACCGCCAGTGCCATAGCCAGTCCTATGCCGTTGTCGGCTCCCAATGAAGTGTGGTCGGCACGCATCCACCGCTCGCCGTTTTCTTCACATTCAATGGGTGTGACCTGTCCGGGTGTGTTATATCCCTCGTCGCTCACACACACCATGTCCGTATGGTTTAGTATGACGATGGGTTCTTTGTCCTCATACCCCTTCGATGCAGGCTTGCGTATCACCACGCAGTTTCTTTCGTCACGGCTGTAGTCAAGTCCTCTTTCCCTGGCAAAGTTGCACAGGTAGTCGGCAATGTCCCCCTCATGGTGTGAAGGGCGTGACACTTTGCATATTTGTCTGAATATCTCTATGTAATTCATTCCAGTGGTTCTTTTTTTATTTCTCCAATGAAGTATCCTTCCAGTTCAGCAGCCTTGCGCAGCTGTTTCTCGAAGTAATACGCTATGCTGCCCACGAAGGAACAGGGCAGGTCCGTACGATGATAATGCCTCACGTTATGCTGGAAGAAAAGTCGGAAGGCCTCCACCAGCATCTCTTCCAGCCACTCTTCTTCGATGTGTGCCTTGATGAATGGTGCGAGTGATGCCAGGAAACGGTTGGGCATAGGCTGGCGGTACACACGCTCTATGATGTCGGGCAGGCTAAGTCCCGTCTCACGTTCAAACATGGGTATGAAGTCGCGGTGTTCACCCTTGTATAGGGCGTTTAGAAAGGTACGTCCTATCACTGCTCCGCTGCCCTCGTCGCCGAGTATGTAGCCCATCGGTGACACATTGTCTGTTATGCGTTCCCCGTCATACATGCAGGAGTTTGCGCCGGTGCCGAGGATGCAGGCAATGCCTTCCTTGTTGCCGAAGAGAGCCCGTGCGGCGCCCAGCATATCGCTGCCCACCTTTATTGTTGAGGCTTTGCTGAATGTTTCGTGCAATAACTTCTCCAATATCGGTGCTTTCTCCGTGGTGCATCCTGCACCATAGAAATGTATCTCGCTGAATAGCGATGGTTGTGGGAAGTCATCCTGTGTGAGCAGTTCGCTGTTGATGATGTTGCGCATCTGCTCTACGGTCATGTGGAAGGGGTTGATGCCCTGTGTCAGGAATCTCTGTTTCCCTGCCACCCATGTCGTCTTTGTACTTCCGCTGTCTGCTGTCAATATCATGTTGGAACGTTATTTTCTTGCAAAATTAGTAAAAAAAATCCACATACGCATGAAACATGGTGGAAAACTTTAGCGAACCTAATAATCGTTGATGTCATTAATGAATAATTATATGGATATTCATGGACATTACATGTTGAAATAGTATTGACAAAGTAGAATTAACGTAAAAAATAATAACAATATGTCATAGAAAGAGCCTTTTTCATGACAAGATGAATTTTCGTAGTGCCTAAATACTCGCATATTTCAAAAAATCTTTCCCGCAGTTTCGTACAGCGAAAATATGGCGATTTTATTAATGTGCTTCAAATCAGGTGTTTAGTTTTTTAGGCATTTTCCTGTCATTGTAATATGTATCATATTACATTGTAAAAGGTGCCTTATTACAATGTAAAAGCTACCTAATGACAGTGTAAAAGCATACATATTACAACGAAAAACCGTAGCAATTCCATAAGACTTGCTACGGTTTTCTGTTTTTTTATGCTTTTGTCAGTATCTCAACCGTGATTTCATTGCGAGATTACTTCCAGATTGCACACTGGAGACGGGAATTTGGAAATATCATTTTGTCAGCAAAAGCTCCAAAAACTTGTCAAAGTGTAATATATTGCTTTTTCTGATCAAGGAACAACGTACGATAGAGAAATACCTGATAGAGGAGCCATAATCATAATGCACAATGCACAATTGGCTGCGCATGGAAAGTGCTACCGCATGGTAATTGTGCATTGTGCATTGTGAATTATGAATTATGCATTATTACTCCCATTCGTACGACCAGCTGCCGGCTTCCTTGGCACGGGGCTGTTCGTGGCCGCCGTCAACCACAGGGTCGATGTCTGTGTTGCTGTCAACATCGGTGATGCTGCCAGCCATCAACTGTGCCATGTTGCCCAACTCTAATACCTCTATTGAGGGATAAATGTATTCTTTTTTCATTGTTTACTTTATTTTAAGCCCTACCCCTGCCCTCCCCAGTAGGGAGGGAGCCGCTGCGCAACGGATTCCCGAATGGTGTCCTCTCCCTACTGGGGAGGGCTGGGGTGGGGCTGTTATTCTACTACTACTGTCTTACCATTATGTATGTACATACCCTTCTTCGACGGCTTGCCACTCAGGCGGATGCCGCCGATGGTGTACCATCCTGAAAGTGAAGAGTGAGGAGTGAAGAGTGAAGAATCAGCTGTCGCCTCATTTATTCCTGTGACCACTTCGTCCTCACCGAAGTCAATGGCGAATTCTGTGATGCCCTTGGCACCGGCAGCACCATCGTTTATCTTGAAGTATGCACGGCATGCACCGAGGGTTACTTCCTGGTCAGGCCAGAGCAGTTTGTTGTTTGCACCGAAGTACAGGTTGCGTGTGGTGTTAGTTTCAAGCGCCACAGGTGAATACGTGCCAACAAAGCTTACCGTACCGTTCTGACTGTTGACAGGTGCAGTGCTGCTGATGGTCACATTTGTAAACACTGGGTTCACGATGTTGTCACCCTCAGCCCACTTGATGATATAAGGCACACCAGCCTCAAGTTCCGTCACGGCTTCACCGAAGGCGAGGTGGAGCGTTGTACCCTCTACGTATGCGTTGCTGAGCGGACGTGCCACTGCACCTTCGAGTGCACTACCAGAGAGTGTAACATCGAACGGCAGGCAGATGGTGTTCCAAGAGCCGTCCTTGTAGAGGGTGCGGTCGGCAAGAGTAACTTCATACACCTTGCCATCTGTAGCAGCTGTAGTGATAGCATCTTCATTATCGGAAGCGCCAGCCAAAGTCAATACGTTTTTCGTTCCCTTGGCATATACCAGCCCATCGAATGGGAATGTTGTAACATCATCGCCTGTACCGTCGGTTGCTGTGTTCCAACCACCAGTGAAGGTATAGCCCGTACGAGTTGGTTCTGCAATCTGGAGAGTTGCGTGGCAAGCTCCATGAGTTGTGTTGTTGTCATCAAACATCAGATTTGCAGAATTGGCTACGGGATTGTAAGAACCTGCGAAAGTCAGATTGCCATCTTTTGATACAGTCGCAACAGGAGCAGCGTTATTGATGGTAACACCATTAAATACAGGATTGCTGATGTTGCTGCCGCTCGTCCACTTGATGATGAATGGGGTACCTGCAGGAATTGTAGCAGGAGCATTGATAAAGTCAAGTCTCATCACTCCGTCAGTCATATTTGATGAAGAACTGAATACCTTAGCAACAACTCCGTTTCCATCAAGTACACTGCCAGCGATGGTCAAGTCAAATGGCAGGCACAATGTGTTCCAACTGCCGTTCTTATAGAGTGTACGTCCGGAGAGAGTAACACGAGCTTTCTTTCCGTTCCATGTTGAGAGAACAGCATCATTGTTTGAAGTATATGACATATTGAAAACATTCGCACTAAATGAAGCACTGATGCTTACATCCTTTGAAGGCATAGTGAATGCTTTGCTGCTTGTAATGTTATGGTTGCTACCATCGTTATAGGTCACGCTGCTAACGCTATATCCATCGTTAGGTGTAGCCGTTACTGTAACAGTAGCACCAACAGCGAAATAGTCCTTTGAGTTATGAGTGATAGCCTTCGTAGCAGCAGCAATAGTACCATTGCTTACGGCGTTGAGTGTAACCGCATAAACAGGCAGACCACCATCGTTGGCAGATACATCTTGGGGAGATTGGGGAAGGTTCTGGCTATCAGTTCCCCTGCCAATACCATTGTTTGTAGTATAGGCTACTCCTCCAATCGTTACCGTACAAGGAAGATAATAGTTGTTTTGCAGAGTTCCTCCGTCATTAACAGTAATGACACCGCCACTGCGTTTGTAATAGTTTCCGTCACAAGTCACGCTGTTTCCATAATAGAAACAATCTTTAAGAGTTGCGACATTTTTACCTACTACGCCACCTACTCCATATGCATAATCGCCACTGACAATGACCGTTGCAGCAGAAGTGCAACCAGAGACTGTACCACCATTTGTACCCACAACACCGCCAACATCATAATGACCTTTTACAAGTACATTCTTGACGTGACAATTAGTAACTTTACTTCGCGCAGCGTTATCACCCGTGTATCCTAAGATTCCGCCAACGTAGTAACTTGTAGAAGTGATACGTGCATCATCAAGAATCACATTCTTAATCTCAGCGTCGTTGGTATACAATTTTCCGAAGAGGCCTACATATCTCTCGGTTGTATAAATACGAAGACCGCTGATGGTATGGTTATCACCGTCGAAATGACCACAGAACGTTGGCCAACCTATAGCAATTGGCGTAAAGTTGCTTGTCTTGCTATTTTCCGAGTCCCAAGTATCGTTAGCAGCATGGCTAAAGGTGATGTCAGCACCTAACTTAAAGTATTTGCCTTCGTAATTGCGATAATTACTACTACCATTTACCTTTGTAGCAAGGAGATTGAGACCTTCGACGGTGGTAATAATATAAGGATGTGCTTCTGAACCATCAGCACCGCCAGCCAGTCCCCACAGGTCATTCATTACACCTGTAACGGTTATATTTTTGCTAGGCATCGTGATGCTATACGTTTCATTGCTATTGGCAGTTACTGTAACATTATTGTTAGATGCATCCTTGGCGGTCATGGCAGCAATGGTAACACCATCCTGTCCTGAAGTTACAATATACTGAAGGTTGGCAACGTCGCCAGAGCCGATATAGAGCTTCCCGTTATAATGTACCCCAGCACTACTACTGGTAGGAACAATGGCTTCGGGAAGTGTTGCTGTATATGCAAGTTTACCCTGCGTGGTACCCATAGCTGTCGTATAGTAGCAGTTGGTCATAGTGTTGGCACTGCTGTTGGCAAGAGAATAGTTGCCGGAATTCTTTACAGACACTGAGGCTGGAATAAACTAACACTTAGTCATGTTCAGAGTGCCACTCTTCTTGCCTACGATGCCACCCCATGCTGAAGTATTGCTTCCCTGCATACGGCCTGCAAATACGCAATTATTCATATTAAGCGTACCAGAAGCAACCTCACTGACCAGACCTCCATGATTGGCAGCTCCGTTATAGGTTGAGTTGATAGTAACAGTTGATACAACGTTTTGGATAGTTGCTGTACCGCCACTTACTTTGCCCACCAATCCTGATGCATTCTTGTAGTTGGTGGAAATAGTACCTGCGACCTTTACGTCATGGATGTTAGCACCGTTGATATTAACAAATGGTGCACAGTATTCACCTGTAGCAGTAGCAGTAAAGTTAATCTGTCGAGTCACACCATAGGTGTCCACGCCGTAGAATTCACCTTTGAAAGGATGAGTACTGTCACCAATCGGTGTAGATACTGTCACATCATTCTTCAGACGCAGAGTCTTGCCACTGAAGTCAATGCCATTGGCTACACATTCTACAACCATATTCCATGTATCCTCATCATATACTTCGTAGCAATCATAAGTTGAATCATAATGAGGCATACAAGTTAGGTATTCGAGCGTAATGTCATAGGCTGGCATCGTATAGCTGTCTTGTATATTAGTGGCTACAGTGGAATTGTTTGATGTCCTTTTAACGTTAAATGTACTGCCGCCTTCTCTATTTGCTGGGAACACATAGAACGTATTGCCTGGTGATGTATAGTATTTGTGGTCGAAGAAAAGACCATTATAATAAGAATACTTGTATCCTTGATTCCCAGAAACCACATATTGTGAAGGAACAGTTATTGTGCGAGCTAAAGAAACACCGCTATAACCGCTTTCAAGCGAACTGTCAGTATAATAGTTGTTATAAAGTGTTTCATTAGATGCATGACCCACAATGGCAAAGTTGTTGGTACTCAACGAAAAGGTTGACTTTTGCAGATAGCCAGCGAACACACAGTTTTCTATTGTTCCATTTACGACAATTCCTGCTATACCACCCATAGAAACGTGATAGCCATCATTATTTTGATCAAACGTAATCCTGCCTTCAGAATAACAGTGGCTGATGGTACCCCAGCGTACAAATCCGGCGATGCTGCCTAATTGTTCTCCATGTGGTAGGTTGTCATGAAGTTCTACATCGTTGGCGATAATTACATCCGCAATAGTTCCTTCGCAATAACTGGCAATAATACCCGATATGTTATACGCACTAATTCTTGTATTGGCAACTTTCAGGTTCTTAACAACACCATTCGCACCGATATTGTCAAAAAGACCCTTATGCAAAGACTCACCACCATAATTTGCAATGTCTTCGTGTTCAACACTCATTCGTATACCGCTGATGGTATGGTTTTTTCCATCGAAAACACCTTGGAAATAATAGCTGTCTGAAGCGATTGGCGAAAGGTTGTTAGACTGTGAGTCGTCAAAAACGATGTCATTGGTTAACTCAAAGTAAACACCATCAAAATCATTCGACTGTGACTGACTACTCAAATCCTTGAGATCGTTCGCTGAACTGATTAAGTACGGATTACTTCGCGTACCATCACCATTCCATGCCCACGCCGTCTGTGCGGTCATAGAGAGCATAACGAGCAGCAGCGTCACCGCTGTCCTCGCATGAAAATGTTTTGTAAGTTTTGTAAATAGTTTCATTTGTTTGTTATTGATAATACCTTGTTGTTTAGATTCATTATCGCAGCCAGTGAAAACGCATATTTCACATTGAACAATGCTATTACACACATATCTATCTTTTTACCTGCATTTCAATTAATTTGCAAAGTTACAACTTTTTTCGGAAATAATAGTGCTTTTTTCTGAAAAAAATATAAAAAAACCGCCACGACCGATATGATCGTGGCGGCAACAAACATATAAAGTATGAAACAATTACTCTTCCTCGGTGTGCTCGGCAATGAGCTGCTGCTGCAACTCATTAGGCATGAGCTCGTAGGAAGCGAACTTCGTTGTGAACGATGCACGTCCACCCGTAAGGCTGGAGAGTGCAATAGAGTAGTTGCTCAGTTCCTTGAGAGGTATCTTGGCCTGGAGCTTCTGATAGCCGTTCTCCATGTCCATGCCCATGATGAGGGCACGGCGGCCCTGCAGGTCGCTCATAACGTCGCCTGTTAGGTCGGCTGGCACATAGACTTCGAGGTCGTAGATAGGCTCCAGAATCTTCGGTGCGGCATTCTTGAACGCCTCGCTGAACGCATTGCGTGCGGCAAGCATGAATGACAGCTCGTTGGAGTCAACGGGGTGCATCTTTCCATCATAGACGATGACGCGGACATCACGGGCATAAGAGCCTGTCAGCGGACCGCGCTCCATCTTCTCCATGACACCCTTGAGGATGGCAGGCATGAAACGCATGTCGATGGCACCGCCCACGACAGTGTTGATGAACACGAGTTTGCCGCCCCATTCCAGGTCTATCTCCTCGCGGCTCTTGATGTTTATCTTCGTCTCGGTGCCGTTCACCTTGTATGTTGTCGGGTCTGGCATACCGTCGGCATACGGCTCAACGATGAGGTGAACCTCGCCGAACTGTCCGGCACCGCCCGACTGCTTCTTGTGGCGGTATTCAGCCTGTGCGCTCTTGGTGATGGTCTCACGGTAAGGTATGCGCGGCTCGAGGTATTCCACCTGAATCTTGTCGATGTTCTCCAGACGCCATTTCAGCGTGCGCAGGTGGAACTCACCCTGTCCGCGCACGATGGTCTGGCGCAGTTCCTTAGACTGCTCCACCATCCATGTCGGGTCTTCCTGGCGCATGCGTGTGAGTGCAGCCATCATCTTCTCCGTATCGGCCTCCTTCACTGCCTTGATGGCGCGAGAATACTTTGGATTAGGATATTTGATGAAGTCGAAGCGGTATTCGCAGTCCTTGCCGTTGAGGGTGTTGCCCGTCTTCACGTCCTTCAGTTTCACCGTGCAGCCAATGTCGCCTGCCACCATCTGGTCAACAGGAATACGGTTGGCACCTGCGGCAGCGAATATCTGTCCGAGGCGTTCCTTCGAGCCACGGTCAGAGTTTGTCAGGTCGTCACCAGGCTTCACGCTTCCGCTCATCACCTTGAAATACTGTACCTCGCCGATGTGCGGTTCCACGCCGGTCTTGAAGAAATACAGAGACTCTGGTCCGTTGGCATCGATGGCAACCTCCTCGCCGCGGGTGTTGTGCACCTTAGGCATTTCATCAACGTGAGGCACCACATTGCCGAGGAACTCCATCAGGCGGCGTACGCCCATATCCTTGCCTGCGCAAACGCAGAATACTGGGAAGATGGAACGTGTGACGAGGCCCTTGCGGATACCCTCGCGCAGCTCGTCCTCAGTCAGCGTCTCGGTCTCGAAGAACTTTTCCATAAGTCCCTCGTCATTCTCTGCAGCAGCCTCTACGAGAGCCTTGTGCAGTTCCATAGCCTTTTCCTTCTCGCTGTCAGGAATCTCCTCGATGGTAGGAGCACCACCGCCAGGACCCCATGAGTATTTCTTCATCAGTAGCACGTCGATGAGTGCATTGAAGTCTGGTCCTTCATTGAGCGGATACTGTATAGGCACCACCTTCTGTCCGTAAATCTCCTGCAGGCGCTCCAGGGTGTTGTTATAGTCGCACTTCTCTGCGTCAAGCTGGTTGACGAGGAAGATGACAGGCTTCTTCAGCTTCTCCGTATAGCGGAAATGGTTCTGTGTGCCTACCTCCGGACCGTACTGACCATTGATGAGCAGCACAGCGGTGTCAGTAACCTCGAGAGCCGTCAGGGCAGCGCCAACGAAATCGTCGGAACCCGGACAGTCTATTATATTAAGTTTCTTGTTGTTCCATTCCACATGGAAGACGGTGGAGAAAACGGAATATCCGTACTCCTGCTCCACGGGGAAGTAGTCAGAAACAGTGTTCTTCTGTGTAATGCGTCCGCGTCGGCTTATGATGCCGGCTTCAAAGAGGAGCGACTCGGTCAGGGTCGTCTTTCCAGACCCATCATTGCCAAGCAGGGCAATGTTCTTAATCTCGTTTGTCTGATACACTTTCATAGTATATTGTTTTATGTTAGGTATTGTTTAGTGGGTTTAATTGTTTAGTGACCTCAAAAGTACAAAAGTTTTCTTATATATCAAAATTTTCAGATGATTATTTAATATTTTTTAGTATATTGTGACTGTTTCATTTTTTTTTCGTACCTTTGTAGTCATAATGATAAACTACGACTTGAAAAAAATAACTACCATCATCTTTGACGTTGATGGAGTGCTGTCGGCGGGAACCATCGGAATGAGTGCCGAGGGCGAGCCGATGCGTACCGTGAACATAAAGGACGGCTACGCCATACAACTGGCTGTGAAGATGGGATTGCGCCTGTGTATAATCACTGGCGGAAAAGACAATGCGCTCCCCCTGCGCTACGGCAAGTTAGGGATGAAAGATATCTTCATGGCATGCGGCGTGAAGATAGACGTATATCACAAATATCTCGAGGAAAATGGCCTGAGCAATGAAGAAGTGATGTATGTAGGAGACGATATCCCCGACTATGAGGTGATGAAGGAAGTAGGCTGCCCATGCTGTCCAAAGGATGCCTGTTCTGACATCAGGGAGATAAGCACGTATGTCAGTCCGTATAACGGAGGCATGGGATGTGTCCGTGACATCCTTGAACAAGTGATGCGGGCCCAAGGGCTGTGGCTGAGCCATGCAAAGGCATTCGGATGGTAGAATAAAGAAGAAATCAGAAAAAAGATATGAACAGTAAATATATGCATGAGCACCGCGACAAGGTGCGAGATTATGAATGTGACCTGCAAGGCATTGTCAACAATGCTAATTACCAGCACTATGTGGAGCATGCACGCCACGAGTTCCTGTTGTCAAAGAATATCAGTTTTGCCGACCTGCACGAGCAGGGCATCGACTGTGTGGTGTCAGGCATAGAGATGCGTTTCAAGTATCCGCTGAAGAGCCGTGACGAGTATGTTGTCAGGACCAACGTGAAGAAAGAAGGCATACGCTATGTGTTTCTGCAAGACATCTACCGTGCCGCAGATGACAAACTGTGTCTGAAGGCAAAGGTGGAAGCGGTGTGTGTAATCAATGGCAAACTGGGTGACAGTAACATATTGATGGAAGCGATATGCAACAACTGAAAGAGCTATATATAAAATGGTGTGGCCACGAGCCACAACTGATGGAACGTCTGCCGGGAGCCGGCAGCAACCGCGAATATTTCCGCATGACAGACGGTGAGGGTGGCAGCGTGATAGGCTGCAAGGGAACTTCCAAAGAAGAAAACCACGCTTTCCTGTCATTGGCAAAGCATTTTGCCAAGCGCAAACTGCCGGTGCCGCACGTACTTGCGGCAAGCGACGATGAGATGTATTATCTACAGGAAGACCTCGGCAATATGTCGCTCTTTGATGCCATTAAGGGAGGTCGCGATGCCGGTGGACGATACACGGTGAAGGAGCGTGAACTGCTTAAGCGCACCATATGTGAACTGCCAAACATTCAGATACGCGGAGCACGTGGACTGGATTTCTCAGTATGCTATCCGCAACCGCAGTTTGACAATGAAGGAGTGCTCTTTGACCTCAACTATTTCAAATACTGTTTCCTCAAAGCAACAGGACTTGATTTTCATGAGTTGAAACTGGAAGCCAGTTTCCGCATGTTGGCGAAAGACCTCACGGCTGTGCCAGACACTGCACAGGCATTCCTATATCGTGACTTTCAGGCACGCAATGTGATGCTCGACAGTCAGGGCAATCCCTTCTTTATTGATTTCCAAGGAGGACGGCGCGGACCATATTACTATGACGTGGCATCATTCCTGTGGCAGGCATCGGCACGCTACAGCAACAGCCTGCGCAAAGAAATGACAAAGGAATATTACGAATCGCTGAAGCAATATACCGAGGTACCGTCGTTTAAGGATTTCAACACACGTCTGCAGCTCTTCGTGTTGTTTCGCACGCTGCAGGTGTTGGGAGCGTATGGATTCCGAGGATATTTTGAACGTAAGGCGCATTTCATACAGAGTATTCCCCCTGCCATACAAAACCTGCGCGAACTGCTTGACGCTAATGACTTCCCTTATCCATACCTTGTGGATCTGCTTCATAGACTCACTGAACTGCCGCAGTATTCCGTACAGCCGCAGGAACCTACTCCGCGTAAGGATGGCTACAAGACAACAGACCGCAACCCGTATGCTGCAAACCCGATAGATGGTAAGGCAACATTCTCGAAATACGACGGTAAGGGACCGCTCGTTGTCAAGGTGTTTTCCTTCTCTTACCATAAGGGCATCCCTGAAGACGAGAGTGGCAATGGAGGAGGCTATGTGTTTGACTGCCGTTCTACGCACAATCCGGGACGTTATGAACCATACAAGAAACTGACGGGACTTGACGAACCGGTAATACGTTTCCTTGAGGATGACGGGGAGATACTGACATTCCTTGAGTCGGTGTATAAACTGGCGGATGCCCATGTGGCACGATACCTGCAGCGTGGCTTTACATCGCTGATGTTCTCCTTCGGATGCACAGGTGGACAGCACCGCAGTGTGTATAGCGCACAGCATCTGGCGGAGCATATCAATAGCAAGTTCGGTGTGGAGGTCAGACTGGAACATAGGGAACAAAAGATAAAACAAACGCTGAAAGCAATTCAAAATGCATAATACGCAATGCATACTGTCATAAGATTTCTAAAAAACTGGACTCTGCCGGTGTCAATGACTATGGGAGCATTGGCATATCTCATAGGACGAGAGTTGCCGCTGTCTGCAGACAGCAAGGCAAGTATCGTCGGTGGCATTGAGACATTGCAGCCATTATTGTTGTTTGTGATGCTCTTCGTGGCATTCTGCAAGGTTAGTCCCAAAGCACTGAAGCCGCGTCGCTGGCATGTGTGGCTGTTGTTGACGCAGTGCCTGCTGTTTTCGGTGTGCTGTATCGTGTTGTGGATGTATCCCGATACTGATGCGCGTTTGGTGATAGAGGGTTTCATGCTTGCCATCATCTGTCCCACGGCGACGGCATGCGCAGTGGTTACGCAGAAACTTGGCGGCGACAGTGCCACGACGACAGCATATACCATTATGATAAACCTTGCCGTGGCCGTCATTGCACCTTTGATGCTTCCCTTTGCACATCCGCATGAGGGACTGACATTCCTGCCTGCGTTTGCCACCATTATGAAAAAGGTGTTCCCATTGCTGATGCTGCCATTGCTCTTAGCATGGCTGGTGAGATATTATATGCCGCGTTTCCATAAGGCTATTCTTGCCACGCGTGACCTGGCATTCTATCTCTGGGCTATAGCGCTGTCGCTTGCCATCGCTATTACGGTGCGTGCGCTGGTACATACAACAGAATCCATGTGGCATGTAGCTGCCATCGCTGGAGCCACACTCGTGGCATGTATCTTTCAGTTCGCCTTTGGCAAATGGGTTGGTAGCCATTACGGCTATCGCATGGAGGGCGGACAGGCCTTGGGACAGAAAAACACCATATTTGTTATATGGTTGGGGTATACGTTCCTTTCGCCTATTACAGCCACAGCCGGTGGATTCTACTCCGTATGGCACAATGTGGTGAACTCATGGCAATTATATAAGAAAAGAGTTGAAGGCTGAAGATTTGAAATTAAAGTAAAGTGAGATATTTCATTCATTTATCATACGACGGCACACGCTATCATGGTTGGCAGATACAACCTAATGGCATCAGTGTAGAGGGTGAGTTGGAACGTTGTCTATCCACTATACTGCGCACTACCATCGATGTGGTTGGGGCTGGGCGCACAGATGCCGGTGTGCATGCACGGCACATGGTGGCTCATTTCGATGTTGATGATACGCAGTGCGTAATAAAGGATTGCAAAGACCTTGCCTATAAGCTAAACAGAATATTGCCACCAGACATTGCTGTATATAATATAGAGTCTGTCAGTGACGATATGCATGCACGCTTTTCGGCCACAGCGCGTACATATCACTATTATGTCAGCACCAGGCGTGATCCTTTTAGCAGACATTATACATGGCTGACTCATTTCAACCTTGACTTCGCACTGATGAACAAGGCGGCTTCAATGCTGTTGACACATAAAGATTTTGCATGCTTTTGTAAAAGCCACACAGATGTGAAGACTACCTTGTGCGATGTTACCGAGGCGAAGTGGATACAGACGTCGGAAACAGAATGGTTCTTCCGCATACGGGCTAACCGTTTTTTGCGCAACATGGTTCGTGCTGTGGTTGGCACGTTGGTTGAGGTGGGGCGTCATAGAATGACTTTGGATGAATTTCAACAAGTGTTGGAAAGTGGCAAGCGCACCCGCGCCGGTGAGTCGATGCCTGCCAATGCCTTGTTTCTTGAACGGATAGAATATTGATTAATTATAAATCTAAATTATTATGAAGAAGAATTTTCTACGTATGCTTGTTGTCGCTTTTATGCTTGTGTATTCAGCAGCGGCATCCTATGCACAGAGAAACAGCAGTATTGACGAGATTAACAGAGGGTGGACAGGCAGACCTATCTCCGGTGTGCAGAATGGCAATATCTTGACGTTGCTGACAGCGTTTAACAAGACATGGCGCACAGTGCCGGCTACGGAACTGTTGGCTCATCCTGTGACCAACACCGATGACCCGGATGCATACAGCATCGTCGTGGACCGTCCTAATGGGTATGTGAGTATTCAAGAGCTTGGCGATGACGGTGAGGCTCTTTCTGCATGTGTGTGGAAACGCACCAATGGTCACAAACTCTTTGCTGTGGTTTATACACGCTACCGTGGTGTGTTCCCAAATACTGCTATCTATTTGTATGACTATGACCAGTCAAAAGGCAAACTGACTCCGGAACAGAGTGAGTTGTCACGATTCAAACCGTCATTTGGCGAAGCTTATGGAGTGGATGCCGTCAATGTGAAGTTGCCGCAGCATGGTAAGGATGTTGTGGTGTCAGAGTATATAATGGGCTGGGGACTTTCTATCACTCATACATACGTCTGGGATGGAATGAAACCAAAGCTGTCGAAGATAGAAATACCAAGCTACGGCATGATGGAGAATAAATATAACAATGAATATCAGTTTGAAAATAAGATAAGGTTCACCAAGTACGAGCTTCGTGATTTTGATGAGGACAATATTCCAGAGCTGTGGCTTTCCAATGAAAATGATGAATATCAGGCTATATTTTCTTTGGCTAACGGCAAGGTGCGTATGCTTGCTTCCACTTATTACAAGACGCATTTCATGTTCTATCCTGGTGTGATAGGATGTGCCGGCGGTTGTGGTACGGGATGTTTCAGTGCTACCTATACCGTTCTTAACAATAGCCTGCCTTTGTATAGTCTTACCGACATGCAGAGTTGGGATTACCAGAAAGATGACATGGTAAGCACCTATTATAAGAATGAGAAGCAGATTTCTTCATCCGAAGGTACTCATCTGATTGAGTCCTATGGAAAACCTCTCGACATAACTCCCTCAATGAGAAGGTTGAGGCCTTAATCTTAAATGACATATAAAACAAGGTGGGAATTTATAGAACTCACCATAAAAAGTCCTCCGCATTATGGTCGTATGATTAATGCGGAGGACTATTCTTATTGTATTGTCATATTTTCTCTATGTATGCCGTGGGCGACATACCTGCAAACTGTTTGAAGTTGCGGTAGAATGATGCATGGCTGCTGTAGCCGCACGCATTGATTAAGTCGATGAGCGCAATCTTTGGATTGTTGCGCAGCAGATTGCATGCGTGTTCTATGCGCAGGCGGTTAATGTATTCAGAGAAAGAACCTTGTTCCATACGCTTTATTGCCTGCTGGGTATAGTCACGGTTGGTGTTTAGCCGTCCTGTCAAGTCTGTTATCTTCAGGTCGGGTTGCAAGTACAGTCGTTCTTCTTCCATCAACTGCTGAATCTTAGTGCGTAGTTTGTCGATTGTTGATGTGCCGACAGTCCCTTCTCCTTTGTTTCCTTCAGAAGTAGAGGAGGAATCGTTTGCTTTTTCTGTATATTGTTCCTCATTATGTATTTCTACGGTATTGTCATCGGATGTTGAAGCAGTGTTTTCTGTCAGTCCTTCAGAATGTGGCAAATGAACAATGGCGGTTTTGGGCTCAAATGTCGTCATTGTCATCCTGTGTGCATCGTGGCACAGTAAGAATATCAGTGTGCTGAATGATAGGGAGGGCATGGCAAGCAGCCACGGGTGATTGCAAAATGTGTGTCGTCCTATCGTCAGTGCGGTGAGAGCCAAGATACATGTGATGATGAATACTGCGAATGTCAGTTGTGGATGGTTCACGCATCTGCCAAATGTGTCTGCGTAGTAATCAGCAACCTGTTGGTTGTGTAGTCTGATACGTTTTGCACCATATATGAGTGTGAATATTGCCTGTAATGCAAAGATGAGATGAGCGGCTTTGTGCATTATTGCCTGTGCCAGGATGATGCCGTTCAGTTTCTCTGTATTGTCGTGATATAGATATTCGGCTATGAATGTATGTGTCTGCTCAGGTGTCATCAGCGCGTATAGGATGCCGGTGATGATTGCTACTGCTACCACTGTTGCCGCCATTACCGGTATAGGCATCCAGTGCAGTTTCGTGGTGTCGTGTGTCACCTCTTTTATATACATAGCATAGAGTGGAAATACCGAGAGTTGTGCCGTGGCATATAGAGTGTCAGACACAGGTAATAGTGCATAGTAATGATTAAAATATATTATGTGGGCTGAATACAGAATGGTGCAGGCGGCAGCAAACATTGCTATGCGTGCTTTGGCGCGCGAACGCATCAGAAACCAGTCGTCGGTTAGTATCAACAGCCAGAATACCGATACGAGCATCGGTAGTATGGTAAGAGTATTTGCTATCATAGTGCAAAGATAGCAAATATTTTTGTTTTATTGGTGACAAATGCGTTTTTTTCGCCCAAGAATTGCGTTTTCTGTAAAAATGAGAATGGATTTTGTAAATTTGAGAGTGAATTTCCAAACACTTTTCTTAACTTTGCCATCAACACCGAAATCTATTTTAAGAATACATCACCCTACATTGATAAATCAATAACCAATAATAAAAGTTTAACCTTGAAAACAATAAAAGTTATGAAACATCTACCTACTCTGAAACGTAGCCTGTTAGTGGCGATGCTCGTCTTCGTGGCGTGTGTGGGTGCTCAGGCTAAAGCCTTGATTCCGTTTGGTGTGTTAGATCAAAAACCATGGACGGCACAGTTCTACTATGCTACCATCGCCAGTGGTGATACTCCTGGTGACGACTGGATGACGGCAAATTTCAACGACACGGAATGGGGCACGGTGACGGGTCCTATTGTAAATGGTACTTTGTCATATTCCAACACTACGTGGGAGATTGCAAACACCACCTACTGGGTGCGTTGCCACTTTACTCCTACGGCAGATGATCTTACAAAGTTCCTTTATT
>JAEEHW010000027.1 GCA_016281055.1 Prevotella sp. | reverse complement strand
TCTCCAGACTTTACCATCAAATAAGGGTGCGCCATGAAGTCGAGATAGTCTTCTAACAGTGTCCAGCCGTCACCGTTAGGATCATCGTTTTGGTTAGCAACGTTTGCATTGCTGCCAATCATCTGCTCCCACCAGTCTGGCATACCGTCCTGGTCTGTATCCCAGTCGGCAGCACGACGCTCCTCTGGATATTCCTCCCAGCCATTACCTGCATCATGCTCTGTGATATCGGCCTCGTTATCGATTTCACCTTCGATACCAGACTTGGAGCCTGTATAAGTATGCGTACCGTTGAGTGTTTCTTTCACTATTCTCAGATGCTGCTCATCACGCTGAGGCATTGTAGCACCTGCATAACTGGTTACTATCTTCATAGCATCATTAGCCGAATGGATTTTAGCATAGGATGAGAACAGTGGCTTATTGACCAGATAGTCATAGTCAGTAGGAACAGAGCCAGTTGCCTTATAAGTATCGCCTTGCTTGTCGGTGGTTTGGGTGTGATCCTTATTTTCGCGAATGTTGCCACTGACATATCCTGTATTAGTACGGTTGTCAGCTACGTCGGTAGCCAGTTCAAAATCCATGATAAAGAGCTCTGTGCGCTTGGTGTCCTCTCCCATTTTATAATAGTTATTCACGAAGTTCACAGCGTGGCAGTTACCATCTGTGGTACGCGCGTTCCAGTTGTAGCATACGTTATTGAAGAGGTCCAGTCCACCGATTGGGCGGTTCTGAGCATCCATACCGCCACCCATTGACCAGTTACGTCCTGCGCAGTTGGCCAACAGGTTGTGGTGCCATGACCCGATGTTTCCGTCGATAGTGGCAGCATAGCCATGGTTGGTGCCATCTGTATAGTTCTTATGGCCTGCTATACCCAGAGCCTCGAAGATTCCACTATACTGGAACGAGATATTCTGTGCGCCACGTCCAGAGACGGTTTCGTCCGTACCCCAAGTGGCTGTGCAATGGTCTACGATAGAGTGGTTGGCACCACTCATACCCATAGCGTTACCTGTATTCTCGCCATAGACACCCAATCCGCGCTTGAAACGGATATGGCGGGCAATGACGTCAGAGCCTATGTTGATATTTGAGGCCTTGATACAGATACCTTTACCTGGTGCTGTCTGACCAGCAATATAGGCGTATGGCTTGACGAAATATGACTCAAAGTCGAGTTCGATGGTACCACTGACATCGAAAACGATATAGCGTGGCTGATTTACATTAACCAATCCATAAAGTAATGAACCCTCTGTGTTGACGTCACCGCTGAGGTTGGTAACATGATATACTATACCGCCACGTCCGCCTTGTGCAAATCGTCCATAGCCTTCAGCCTCAGGGAATGCCAACTGACGTGGACGGAACGACCATACATTGCCTTTGAATACACGACCTGTAGCATCTACCTCGTCAACTCGCCAGTAGTAAGTATTCGAGCTATTCAGATTGCTCAGTGTGTATGTCGTCTCTGTGCCTTCATATTGATATGTGGTAGCATTCTCTACCTCTGTAGCATCTGTTCCCAAGAACAGTTGATGCTTAACGGCCACCGTGCTACCAGCCCATTCCAAAGTGCAAGAGCCGTTATCTGCATCGACATGATAGTCCATGTTGCTGGGCACAGGGTCCATGGCAATAAGTGGAGAACGGTCTATCAGCAATCCGTTGAGCATCACACAGGTAGTCTGATACTCTTTGCCTTCCTCCACCTCTGTAGTATAGGTAAGAGTCACAGGCTGTCCTTCTTGCACTATCTCAAACTCAACATAGGAGAAGGTGCAGTCAGCCATCTTGAGAGCACCCTTGGTATTTATTATGTTCACGTATGGCACACCTGTCTGTCCTGGCAAGGTGGTTTTCTTTTCCGTGCGTTCGATTACTTCCTCGCCGCTAATTACCTTTGACGTCTCCTCATAGTCTGTGCGCTCTATGTCAACCTTGATGGTAGGCATATCAAGGTTTTCCGACTTTTCATCCTTCCAGATGTGATAAGCAGCTACGGAATGTAGTCCAACTGATAGTCCTTTGATGGTCACTGCGATACTGGTAGGTATGGTGGTCTGATTAGGTGTATTATTGTTATCATCAGCGATAAACGCCACCGCACCGTCGCCAAACAGGCGGTTACCAGTCAGATTGTCTTGTTTGCCCCACAGACAGGTATTCTTGTGCCACTGGTCTCGTAATATGTCCGCATTGCCCGTTGCAGCAATGGTCACATTTAGTCCGTTGTCAAGAGTCATCGAACTGCTGTCAGCATGAGAAACATTCCATGCCACATAGCCAGGTTCACACTTAACGTCGTCCTGTGCATTGCTGAAGTTAAAGTCGATGCTCTGTGCCCCAGCCATTGTGGCCATACAGAACATTGTTGCTATTGAAAAAATTTTCTTCGTCATGTCGTTTATTTTAGTCTGTAAACGGAACACACCTTTCCGGTATGCTCCGTTTCATTATTGTAGTGTAAAAAAATATTACTGAATCATCTTCTTGCCGTTCTGGATTTTCAATTCTTCAATTCTTTAATTCTTTTACTTCGTTCCTCCCAGGAACATGTTCACTATCTGGTTGGCGTCCGCCATGGTGATTGAGCCGTCACCATTCACGTCAGCGCTCTCCACATCGAAGTTCTCCGGCTTGTCTGTAGCGAGGAAATA
>JAEEHW010000026.1 GCA_016281055.1 Prevotella sp. | reverse complement strand
TCCTGCTATAGTCTGAACAGCCTTTAGTGTCTTTAACTCAAATTCTGGAAGAACATCAGGATTAGAAAACAACAGCTCACGTTTCTGATATTGTGACCTTATCGTATCAACAAAAGGATGAACAACAAGTACCTTCTTTCCTTTTAGGATACGAGTCCAAGGCCTTTTGACAAAGAACGGATACAGCATCTCCAACTGCACCCTTTGAATATCGTCACGCAAAGGCATGAATTTCTCGTAATACTGATGACATGCGAGCAAATCTATCTCAGGTATGTCTTGAAGATAATGCTCAGAAAAACGCTCTGCTACTTCTTGATCTGCCTCTATCACACCAGCATTATTACAGAGATGGAAAAATATCTTATCATACCACCAAGGGGTATGAGTGTTATCTGTGATGAAATCTATAATCCTTCCCCAATATGACTTATCTGAATGTACGCAGAGGTAATTGGTGATACAATTTATCTCAACCGTTCCAAACCTTGCTATCATACATGGTTTACCGGAAGCAAGCAATTCATATATCTTATCATTTGATGATTGCCTGTCACAATCACATTCTGGAGCATAGAATTTCTGTCGTGTGATTATTCGATAAGCCTTTCGTACAACACGTATTATGACATCTTTTGTCTTCATGATATCAGCGGACAGGTCTTTTTATATTTCTTATCATGGAAGCAAACACATTCCGGTCTTTACGAGAAAGTGCAACATACCAATATACTGGCAGACTTATGACAAACATTGCCATGATTAATGACAACTGCAACAATAGTCCATTATATAATTGCGGTCTGATTGTCCAATAAATGCATGACAGGCAAGCCAAAGATGCCAGACATGGGATTAATACGTATCTACTCCATCTGACAACAGAGAAATTGACAAGCCTATGTGCAAAATACAGATGTATCACCCCACACATGACGATACGGAAGATTATCCAGTTAAGAATTGCCCAATATGGCTGAAAATCCAACTGAAACTCTACACAGGTCAATATTATTGGAATAATGCTTGCTATCGAACTACATATATTAAACCATTTGATGTTTCCTTCTGCTTGAATTGCATGGTAAATGAAATAATATAATTGCTCAATAAGTGAAGAAACGAACAATAAGATACAGAACAATACTGTCCACTCCGGAACATTCTTCAGCCACAATTGCAACACAACGGGCATGGAGAACAATATAGGAAGAGCAAAGAAAGAGAACAGAAGAAATGAGAATTTACAGCCTGCGTATGATATCTCAAGCATCTGCTGCCTTTGGCTCGCCCCTTCCTTTTTGACAAGGACAGGTGTCAGTGCCTTGGACATATTACCAGAAACTCCCATCAACACACCTTGTAATTGTGTGGCTATTCCCAATGCTGCATTCAAGAGAGTTCCAAAGAAATGGTTTATTGCTATACCCATGCCATAAAGTGAAATCATTCCTGCACAAATATTCAGCATATTCCAGCCTGCAAAAGATGCCATTTTCTTCAAGCTCCCATTATCATGTTCCTTTAAGCTTAATGCCTTACATACAGAATAAGTCCTGTCGCAGTAATATTTTGTAACGAATCGCAACAACCATGATTCTCCTGCCATCAACACTCCATAAAAGAGTAGTCTGTCATAGTCGGAATATGATATTAATATCGCGATTGCCAGTTTCAAGAACACATCTATGATTCCTACAAGTGAATAAAAGAACATGTTCTCATGGGCATTCAATACAGCATCATAAGGTGCTATGGTAATTGAAAACACTGTACTGAAGATCAAACAGCCATAAACTATCAAGGCTGTCATTTCCCTGCCACTCGGGATATTAAGAATTCCATTAAACAAAAAGAAACCGGCTATGACATACAGCCCACATACCAACAAAGCCAACAAACGATGCAGACGGACTGAAGAATTGAAGATGGTCTGTATGGCTGTAATATCTCCTTTCCCCTCCGCATAACTCATAAAGCGCATAGATGCCGTGCTCATTGAAACACTAAGGAATCCCAGCATAGCCAATGCACCAGCAACCACATTATAGAGTCCATAGTCAGATGCACCCAAAGCATTTAACAGAATACGAGTTGTCAATACGGAAACAACAATGGATGTTCCCATACGTGCATAAAGGAATAACGTGTTCTTTACAACTCTGTTTGCAGTGGATGCAACAAAAAAACTCATGTTTACTTTCTGATTTCCATAATAAAGGCACTGGGGATATAGGCAGTTGACCCTATTCCGTCTGGCACATATCTTACCGACACCCCTGTTTTTGAGCTTATGGCTTCGGGGATGGTATCAGGGGCAAGCCTGACACGCGGAGGTTTAGCCTCGCCTCGTCGAGTTTCCACATTAGACAACGTGTTCATATCGGACCTTTTCGCATTTCGCCCATCGTTCAGCTCGATGCCCGCCAAGGGCGTTTACGAACGCGTCCGTAGCTTGCCAAAAGGCTCATAAATTCGAGAATCGTCCACAAAATTACAAAAAATAATTGATTTGAACAATTATTTATTTATATACCTGTTAGTTGAATTGTAATAATGTTTACAGCATTTAATTCAACCAACGGGTCTAAATATATTATTAATGACATTAACGTATAGGACATTTTTGATATTTAGGGGTCAGAAAAAAGTTCACAAAAAAAACGCAAAATAGAGAGAGAAAGGTGGCATTGCAGTCACTCAGATTGACTGTAAAAAGGTGTTTTTCATGTCCGATGATGTGAAAGCATAGCTTTTAGATTGTAAAAGGTATGCTTTTACAGTGTAATTAGGCATCTTTTACAGCGTAATATGGCAGCCATTACAGTGTAAAAGCTATCATATTACGCTGTCATGTTTTATGCCTCTACTGAATATCAACGAGTTACAACTCGCTGAGAATCGCGTAAAACTGGCCAGCCGTAAACTTTTTCAAAAAACTGCCCTTTATTTGAACTTAAAACGATGGGCGGAATAGGACAAAAAAGGTGAAAGGTGAAAAGTGAGAGGGGCACTTTCACTCTAAAAAATTGCGTAAATACGCATTTTTTTAGAGTAAAAACATAAAAAAGCGCCTTTTCACTCTGAAAAAATGCGTATTTACGCAATTTTTCAGAGTAGGAACACGAAAAATACATTATGATTTATTTCCTGTTTTTATTTACGGAAAAATTATCAACTATGCGCTCATTAAATGAATATTAAAGAAGAGCTCAGAACCAGTGTAGTTGTTGAATTAAAATAAATCTGTAAATAAGGAAGAAAAGATTGCAGGAAAGAATAATATTTACTAACTTTGCAGTGAGTAAATTGACAATCGAATTGCAAAAATATAAAAAGCCATAAGAATTACACGAAATGATAAATAAAAGAATATTGTTTCAGACATGCGCCCTTGCTGCACTGGTTTTTGGTTTCCTGTCGTCATGTATAAGAGAAGAGGCGCCAGGCATGGAATGTGACATTGAAGCAATGTGGATAGAAGGCGATGAATACAAGCCGTACTTCTACAATGCCAACGATATGAAGAGGACGATAATCTCTACCGAAAACACCATTACGTTCCCTGTCCGCTCGCTTTCCATCATGCCAAAGCAAGTGGCGGTGCACTTTGCTCTTACCCCTGGTGCAACAATATATCCAGCGAATGGTTCCGTGCAAGACTTCAGCGACGGTGACGTGACCTATACCGTGACCGCCGAAGATGGCAAGACGACTCGCACATATAGATTGGGATTCAGAGAAACCTCGCAAACCGTCACCGACAGAGCCTACGATTTTGAAAACTATGAGGAGGCACGCTATGCCAGCAGTGAGATATATTATCACCGTTTCTATGAACTGAGCAACAGCGGCGAAAAACTTACAGATATCTGGGCCTCTGGCAATGAGGGGTTCTGCCTGTCTATGCTCAGCAAGATTCTCAGTAATACAAAAGTTTACCCGGAGGAGTTTCCCACCGTTTCAGCCCCTGATGGTCGCACAGGCCGCTGTGTGAAACTGCAGACGCTGAGCACGGGTGACCTGGGTAAGACCACCAACCGTCCTATTGCAGCGGGCAATCTTTTCCTGGGCAAGTTCAACATCACATACGCAGCCTCCAATTCCCTACTTGCCACCGAGATGGGAATACCGTTCACCAATGAGCCTATCAGGGTGACCGGTTATTACAAGTACAAGCGTGGTGCGGTGTTTACCGGAGCCGACAGCAAAGTGATCCCCGGACGCCAGGACGAGGCCGACATCTATGCCGTGCTCTATCTCAACAAAGACGAAAACGGCAATGACGTGATGCTCAATGGCGGCAATGTGCTCACCAGTCCCTATATAGTACGCAAGGCACGGATGGAATCCCTGCCTGAGACAGATGAATGGACACTTTTCGATATGTCATTTGAGGGTGACAAGGTGATTGACGAGACACTGTTGGCAAACCGTGGCTACAATCTGGCACTCGTATTCTCTTCAAGCAAAAGTGGCGCAAACTTCGAAGGCGCCATTGGCAGCACACTGTACATAGACGATGTGGTGCTTTCTGTAAAAAAGTAAGGAGGAACAACTTATGAAAAGGACTATATACAACATCATAGCAACAGCAATTCTGGTAGTATTCATGCCCAACATGGCAGTGGCAGGCAATCTCGGGGACAGTCTGCAGGTAAAGGCTCGCATGGGTTACAACATTGGCGGCACAACGCCTATCCCCCTTCCACGAACCATTCGCAGCATAGAGAGTTACACGCCCACCCCATCGTTTATGTTTGGTGCTGACGCAGAACATTGTTTTAATGACAAATGGGGACTTATGGTAGGATTGCGCATAGAGAACAAGGGCATGAAAGGTTCTGTGAGGACAAAGGCTTACCACATGGAACTGGTACGCGGCAACAGTGTGATGGACGGACTTTTCACCGGTAAAGTAGAGCAGAACGTGACAGAATGGATGATAACCCTCCCAATAGAAGCCACGCTGAATGTGAGTCGCATAGTGAAACTCAAGGCGGGACCATACCTCTCATACGTCTTTAACAAAAGTTTTGATGGCATCGCCTCGGATGGCTACCTGCGTCAGGGAACCGCAACCGGACCGAAGATTCTTCTCGGAAACAAGAAGGGAGAGTGGGCCACATACGATTTTTCCGACGACATGCGAAGCCTGCAGTTCGGCTTTGCCTTCGGTGCAGACTTCAAGGTCGGCAGCCGCTGGGGACTCTCAGCAGATGTCAACTGGGGACTGACAGGTATTTTTAAGTCAGACTTCAACACTGTGGAGCAGACGCTGTATCCTATCTATGGCACCGTCGGAGTATTCTACAGACTGAGAAAGTAGTGAGCAATCTACGCAAAACAGACAACACTCTGACATAAATCCCAATGACCAATTTGGGTTTAAAAGGAAAAAACAGAATAGAATATACTTGAGATTCGACAATTATTGCGTTTTTTGAAGGTTTTTTCAAAAAAAAACTCAAAAAAATTTGGAAATTACATAGAAATGTAGTAACTTTGCACTTGAAAACAGAGGGGTACTTGATTTTCACCTTAGTTTTCACACATAACGATTGGGATATGGTGTAATGGTAACACTGCAGATTCTGGTCCTGCCTTTCCTGGTTCGAGTCCGGGTATCCCAACAAGAAAAAAAGCATTACTCACACAGAGCAATGCTTTTTTTGTTATACACAGGAAAAAGAACGGATTGTTTTTGCACGTATCAATAAAAAATTGTAACTTTGCATAAAGTTTCAATTAAAAAATATGCCGATATTACTTAAGCCAATATTCACTCGACTGTTCTTCTTCATGTACCTTTTGGGAATCGTGAGTAGCATAGTCACAGTGCCCCCCTACAAGAATGCGCACATGTATGTCAACGCTCCCTGGGAGCTTTTCCTCGATGTATATGTGCTCAGTGTACTGATATTACTCATACCCAAGGCCATCAAGCGTTTCCCGTTAAGAGCAGTGATAAAGGGTGTGGTGTATGGCATAATGTATCCCCTATACATCATCGACACCTTCTGTTTCGTAAAGTTCAACAGCACCATCACCCCAACGATGCTGATGCTCCTTGGCGAAACGACCAGCAATGAGGCAAGCGAATTTCTCACGAGTTACGTCAACACCGACATACTGTTGAGTGAGGTAGGCGTGGTCATGCTCGTGCCATTACTCCACCTGATATGCTACGCAATATGGAAACGCTTCAAGCCGAAATGGCACGTACGCTTCCCCATTGCCCTGCGCGTATGTGCAGACGTGGCGATGTGCGGCATAATAATATGGCTGTGCACATTCTGCATCGAAAACAAACAGTTGTATGCAAAGACCATGTCATGCGAAACGATAGGAGACGTGGAGCACTCACTCGCCATCAAGCCACGCACAGAGATGTACCAGCCGCCGATGCGCCTGGCATTCTCCATACGCAGCAACCAGTTGATTGCCAAGCAGCTTGACCGTATCATTGCCACCACAGAGCATGTCACGGTGGACTCATGCGACTATAAGAGCACGAACATCATACTCATCATCGGCGAGAGTTTCAACAAACGCCATGCGCAGCTCTACGGCTACGGCAAGAAGAACATGCCCAATCAGGTAAGGATGAAGAAACAAGGGTTCCTGACCCCACTGGACGACGTGGTAACCCCATGGAACCTCACGAGTTATGTCTTCAAGCACCTCATGACCACATACTGCGTCGGCGATTCCATGGACTGGTGCGACTATCCTCTCTTCTGTCAGATTTTCCGTGAAGCAGGCTATGACGTAACATTCCTCACAAACCAGTTCCTGCCTCAGGCAAAAGAAGCTGTATGGGATTTTAGCGGAGGTTTCTTCCTCAACGATTCCATATTGTCAAGAGCACAGTTTGACCACCGCAACACGAAGCTGCACCTTTTCGATGCAGACCTGCTGAACGACCACCGCGACCTGGCCATCAAGCGCGAGGCAGAGAAGCCCGAAGCGGCACGCCACGACAAGGGAAGGCTGACAATATTCCACCTCATGGGTATGCACGTGGATTACAGGATACGCTGTCCAAACGCAATGAAGAAATGGGGCCCCGACGATTATCCCGACGATATGGACATGCCGAAGAAACGCCGCAAGGTGATGGCAAACTATGACAATGCGGTATGGTATAACGACTCCGTAATCAACCAGATTGTCAAACGCTTCAAAAACGACGATGCCATAATAATATATGTGCCCGACCACGGAGAGGAAGTATTCGGACCCGGTGCAAGACATTTCTTCGGACGCATGCACGACTCAAACATTGACAAGCGACTAGCCGACGAGGAGTTCCGCATACCGATGTGGATATACTGCACACAGAAATACATACGCCGCCACCGCGACGTATATCGTGCCGTGCGCATGGCAAAAGAGAAACGGTACATGACAGATGCACTGTCACACATGCTCATGGGACTGGCTGGCATACACTGTCCATACTACAAACCGGAATATGACCTTCTCTCTCCACAATACAACGAGAAACGTCCACGACTGCTCAAGCACAAGGTGGATTACGACAAAATAAAATAACTATTGCAGTGACACATCACTGCACACACGATTATGACACTATTGAACAGAACCGAATGCAGCGCACTGCGCGGTTTAGCCATCATAGGCATATTCATGCACAACTACATCCATTGGCTCGGACCAATGGTAAAGGAGAACGAGTACCTCTTCAACCACGGCAATGTGGAATGGCTGATGAGGATTTTCTCCAACCCTGACAAGAACTTACTGTGGCATCTATTCTCATTCTTCGGACACTACGGTGTGCCATTGTTCGTGTTCCTCAGTGGCTACGGACTGGTATTGAAATACGAGAAGGACGCCTCATCGCCTTCATGGTGGAAGTTCATGCAGCACCACTTCACGAAACTTTTCCCAATGATGTTTCTGGGATTTGTATGCTTCGCAATGGTGGACTGGATAACGCCCGGACACCACCGCTGGACATGGCTCGACATAATAACGCAACTGACCATGACAATCAACTTCCTACCGCACCCCGACCAGAACATATGGCCAGGTCCGTACTGGTTCTTCGGGCTTATCATGCAGTTGTACCTTATATATATATTGATACTGCACCGCTGGAGACACTGGGGAGTGATACTTTCTCTCGTTATATTATGTTGGGCTATACAAGCGATGTGCATTGACGATCCCATAGGCGACACGCTGAACCGCATACGCTACAACTGCATGGGCAACATATTGCCTTTCAGCATTGGAATACTGCTTGCACGGTTCAAAGGAGAGAATACTGTCAAAAGCAAGACAACCCAGAATATTATTGCAGCGGCCGTACTATGCACCTCTGCAGTGCTGATATTCTTATTGTCACAATCTTTCCACGGATGGCTATGGGTACCACCGTTCATCATCACGGCAGGAGTGGCATTCATCAAACTACAGCCAGCAGTATGCCTGAAAGCATTTAACTGGGTGGGTGCATTGTCTGCCGCCATCTTCGTCTGTCACCCCATAACACGCAAGATATTCATTCCCATTAGCCGTAGCGGACAAGTCGTGGACGGACTGATGCTCTATATCGTCTCTACGATAATGCTCGCCATGCTGTTCAGAATAGTAATAAGACAACTGAAAAAGGAAAAGGCATGAAAAACTACATACAACTAATAAGACCCACACACTGGGTGAAAAACCTTTTCATATTTCTTCCAGTATTCTTCGGTCAGCAATTCACCAACCCCACTACGCTTTTACAGTCACTGGTGGCCTTTGTCGCATTCTGTTTTGCTGCATCGGCAGTGTATTGCTTCAATGACATCATTGACGTTGACGACGACCGCCGTCACCCAGTGAAATGCCAACGTCCCATAGCAAGCGGCGCTGTCAACATCTCTACAGCATACCTGTTTATGGTCATATTGATTGCCCTCAGCGCATCAGTGCCCATGCTGCTGAATGGCGAAGCGCTATACCGTACCATGCTTGTCATTGCTATATACATAGTAATGGAATTTGCCTACTGCACCTATCTGAAGCGTTATGCCATAATAGACATCTGTATATTGTCAATGGGATTTGTGCTGCGCATCCTTGCCGGTGGTACCGCCACAGGTATAATAATAAGCCACTGGCTGGTGATGATGACATTCCTGCTGACGCTGTTTCTCGGCATTGCCAAACGCCGCGACGACGTGATACGCATGGAAGCCACAGGCATAGCGCCACGCCACAACACGAAGCGATACAACCTTGTATTCGTCAACGAAGCACTTACCATCACAGCTGCCGTGATGCTGGTATGCTATATCATGTACACCGTATCTCCAGAGGTTACAGAGAATTTCGGTTCACAATACGTCTATCTTACAACCATCTTTGTAGTCATGGGCTTGCTGCGATACATTCAACTTGCAGTGGTTGACGGCAAAACAGGTGACCCTACCAAGGTATTGCTGCACGATCGTTTCACACAGTGCGTACTGGTAGGGTGGTCGCTGTCGTTCATTCTTATCATCTATATACTATAGGCAGGAATCTACATAACCGCCTATAGGTATTTTTTCACCCTGTTGATAAACAACGAGCACAGCTTGCTTATTATCCATGCCACAGGCACTGAGATAGCAAATGTCAGCAGGAACGTCAGCCAATATCCCAGGTGATGGCGCTCAAGCGGTATCAACACAAACTGAACATGCAACAGGTATATCTCGAGCGATATGCCTCCAACAAAGGTAAAGAACTTATTTACAATGGCCAGACGGTTTGACATAATGTCAAACAGTCTGGTCATTATCATTATAGTGGTAATGGCCAAGACAATGTAAAGCATTCGCTCTGTATATAGAGGGAATTTTCCATGCCGCATCTGCTCTAACCACACACAGGCCCAGAGGCTCAGTGCAAAGCCTCCAACAATCATCCACCATGCCTGTCCGTCCATTGGGCGACGCTGTCTGACAGCCTCAGCACAGTTGATGCCGAGGAAGAATATCGGCACTCTGCTCCAGAATATCTCGATATGTCCCACTGCCTGATGCACCGGCAATACATACTGTACGATGATACACCACATCAGCGGCAATACCACAAGCCATCGGAATACAGGATGACGACGTATCAGTTCCATGTATAACGGAGCAAAGATATACAGCATCATCGTGGCTGGCACATACCAGAACGTCAGTTCGTCATGAAGCCAGAAATCCCAGTTTACCAACACATCACCCAACAAATCAACAGTGTTTGCCACTGTTTTTGTCGGCAATGCCACATAACGGCTCACATAGAAATAACCAGCGATAATGAGCCACGCCGGATAGATGCGCAAAGCACGGTTAAGGTAGAATCGCTTGTAATCCTGCTGTTTCGTCCATGAATACCACAACCCAATGCCCGACAGGAAAAAGAATATATCTACACCGAGGTTGCCCATGCGGCGCAGGCCGAAGAACGGACTGCTCTGCGACAAGTTGACATGAAAAAGCATCACTATGATGATGGCGAAGCCCATCAACTCACCACGATATTTAGAAATCTTACCAAGGTCCATCATAATTTTAAGGTGAAAAGTGAAAGGTGAAAGGTGAAAAGTGAAAAGGTGATTAGAAGATCGGCTGTGCCAGTAGCTGATACATCAGCACACGTGCCATGCGCTCATGTCCCAAGTCATTGGGGTGCAGTCTGTCAGTCTCTGCATCACGGAAGAACTGTGCATATTCGTCAAGCATAGGATATAGTCCGCAAAGCGAATTCATGTCTATCACCGGCACTGCCCATACATTGGCCACCTCCTTTGTGGCATCAATATATGCCTGCAGATACTCTCCGCACTGGTTTGTATAGTCCTCAGAGCACTGCCAGTTCTTCTCATTGGCATGGAAATTCTGCCTGTGTATCGGCGTCATCACTATTATCTGCTTCGTAGGGTACATCTGCTTCACCTTCTTCAAGGCAATGTTTATGCGGCCACGGTATGTATCGTTGTCCATGCACAGATACTGTCGCTTACGCATGGTCATCTTCTTCACCTGGCCATGTCCATACATCACCTCCTCGTCTTTTTCGTCATACCATTTGCCCAAAGGCACACCATTGTTATAGTCGTTGGTGCCCATCAGTATGAGTATGGCATCCACAGTATCGCCATGCTGCTCCATCAGTTGGTCAGCCTGGCGCGGTATGTCGTTCCACTGACGGCCGCTGACGGCATATACATAAGGAGTAATGCCAAGCCATTGTTCCAGAAACGACCAGTATTTGTTTTTCGATGCCTTGTTGCGCGGGTCTGTTATGGAATCACCGAAATAAGCCACTTTCTTGCCTGCCCACGGATGTTTCACCATGAAGGTTTCCTGAGCGCTCACGTTTATTGGGGACAAGGTGAACTGTAAAAGCAATGCCATCAAAGCCACTGCTACTGTGTATTTCTTTCTCTGTGTCATAGTTTTTTATAGTAATTAGTTAATTCAACAGTCTGATGATGCCAACGAGTTCAAAGAACATCGCTATGCCGAGGTGTATTATGATGCCGCCCCACAAATGGCGGGTGCGATATGCCAGTATGCCAAGCGTGTAACCGCCTATCACCGACGAGCACAGTTCAAGGTCGGGCTTGCCGAGGTGTATGCACATATATGCTATTGCCATAGGCAACACCGTGCGAGCTCCGAGCCACCGCGCCAGTCCTATCACCATAGCGCCGCGGAACATGCTCTCCACACCGAGGAAGTCATTGGCATAACACAATTCAAACAACCCTATCAAGCCTGCATTGCTCCACCCTAAGGCGCCGTCGCAGTATGCTATGTCCATCTTGGGATAGTAATTCAGAAACTGAGGTGTGAACGACACTGCCAGGAACATCGGCAGCAACATCACATAGATGAGTGCATACACACGCAGGTATTTTGCAGAGCGACGCAATCCGTACAGTCCGAACCTGCCATCCACCAACCAGCGGAACACGCACAGCGACAGTACTATAAACACCGAGCGAAAAAGGAACGAGCCCACCAGTTGCATATAGAACTTATCCTTGTGCCACGCAGCATATTCCGCAGCCCACCGACGGTAGGTGTCAAACCCCTGCCCCATTCCGTCTATTGTCAGCAGCACCATGGGCAACAGCCATGCCTGCCACCTGCGCAGCCGCCACAGTTCATGGTGCATGGCGAGCGTGGGTATGAGCACAAGGAAATACATCGCTATATACACCATAGGCAGTCGCAGCATCGACGTGCCGTCATCATACGACGGTGCTATGATGATGTCATATATGTGAAAGCGCAGCTGTCCTATTATTATCAGTATGACAAGCAGAAAGGCATACAGGTATTTCAGCGGTCTGAAGTCCTTGCGTATGAAATCTGCTATATCGCTTATGAAACTTCCCACCTCGTGCAGCAGGGTACCTTTCTTAACAAACAGGTGCCACCACCCGAAGGGCTTGCGCTTTCTGCGATATTCAAGGTCACGTTCCATCCTGTATGCCTCACGCTCAAAGTACAGATTATAGTACGCCCGCATGAAGCTGCGCTCCTTGACAGCGCGATACAGCCACTCTATGCTGTACCACAACAGGAACCCCACATACAGCATCTCCCTCTGCTGAAGACTGTGTATGTATTCGTGGTTCTTGTCCACTTCCGTAAGCCTGCCCTTGTCGCTACGACAGAATATCACTCCGCAGATGTTCGTAGCGAGGAACTTACCAAATGGGAAATATTTATTGTAAATGACCTTCAAGAATTAAGAGTTAAGAGTTAAGAATTAAGAATTAAGATTGTGAATTATGAATTATGAATTATGCATTATGAATTATGCATTATGAATTGTGCATTGTGAATTATGCATTATGAATTATGCATTGTGAATTGTGCATTATGCATTGTGAAACGGAGCTTCACATTCTATCACTATCTGCTTTCCTGTCACTGGATGTATGAACTCCAGCCGCGAAGCATGCAGATACATCCTGTCTGCCTCCACCCTGCCATACAGCGGGTCACCGAGTATCGGCCTGTTCAGTCCGTCACGATGTGCACAGTGCATACGCAACTGATGCGTGCGCCCCGTCAACGGTCGCAACAGCGCATTGTTGCCGCATATCTCATATTCCGTCACTGCCTCCTTGCCATGCTCATAGTCCACGCACTGGCGCGGACGGTTGAGGAAGTCTGCCGACAGCGGCAGCGACACCACTCCCCTACCCTCTTTCTCTCCGTCCTCGAGCACTGCAACATATTCCTTGCTTACTCCCTTATGCTTTGCAAACAAGCGCTGCATTGCAACGAACACCTCGTCTGTCTTGGCAGCCAGCAGTATGCCCGACGTATCCATGTCAAGCCTGTGCGTCACCTTATAGCCTATCATATCCTGCGCATTCGGCAGTCCTCTGCGCCCTGGTACGGAGAGCAGTCCGCAGGGTTTGTTTACGGCAATGAGCCAAGGGTCCTCGTATAGAAGTGAAGAGTGAAGAGTGAAGAGTGAAGAATTTTTAAGTGAAGAGTGAAGAGTGAAGAGTGAAGAATTTAAGTTACCGTTTGACTGATGGGAATCCGCATGGGATTTTTCACTCTTCACTCTTAACTCTTCACTTCCCAGCCACCATATTATAGGTTGGCAGCGCGACTGACACAGTTCGTAGAACTTGCCGTGATGGCGCACCTCTCCGCGCGGCGACTCGCCATACCAGAATTCCCTCAATGCCAACGGCTTCAATCCTTGTTTGTTGGCATGGTTGAGCAACTTCGGCGCGCAACATTCACCCGTGCCACTTGGCGGCACACTCTGATGCAGGCCCATATTCCTGGCATATTCTGCAAAGACATCAAGCACCGTCGATGCTTCGCCCTGCGGATTCACCAATCTGAACTGCGAGAACAGCCATCTCTGCAACGCCTGCGAGCGTTCCTTGCGCTCCGCCCTGACGGCATCCAACCGTCGGCGTTCCTCACCTTTCACGTTTATGCCGCGATACTTCTCCACCTCCTTGTTGAGAGCCGTTATCTCCGCCTCATGAGTCTTGAAATATCCGTCAGGCTGCAGGTAGTCGAAGATGGCGGGAACATACCCTTCCCAGTCCGACCGACCGCATATCTGTCCAGAGTATGCCTTGAGGTATTGCAAAGGACTGACGGAGGTAATCATAAACCCGAACATCTTGCCACGCATCACCTCCTCGCGCCATTCGGCACGAGATTCGATGTCGGCAATCATCTGCCGCTTCACCTCCTCCAGTATGTCGTCTGTTATATCGATAGTCTGTTGTTTTATGGTACAAATTTACACATTTTTTTCCGAACTATAAACAGATTGGGATAAAAAGATACAAAGAAATTTATCGGTGTAGGGTAATTTGCGAACAAATGGCCCATCAATTTTTGTTCTATTTCTCCACTACCAAGAAAACTCATTTTAAGGGGCACTGACAGGGGGTGGTGGACCAAGTGTCCGGAAAAGGGGTACCCCCTCTAAAAACAGCCTTAAAAGGCTTTTTTCAATGCACAATGCACAATGCATAATTCACAATTATGCCATGCGGAACAAAAAGTATGAGCTATCCGCAACGATTGTGCATTATGCATTATGAATTGTGCATTAATCTGATAGCTTTTACCGTGTAAAGTGATAGCTATTACACTCTAAAACGATAGCTTTTACACTGTAATATGATAGCTTTTACTGCAAATTAAGAAAACTTTACATTTTTAACATTTGCCTAAATGTCGGATTATCCCCACACAGATTGCAAGGGATTGTAAAGATTTCTATTCTCCCAGCGATTATTTTCTCCCACAGATTTCACTGATATCACAGATATTCTTTGATGAACTCCTATATAACAAATGAATAGTGAAAAGTAAAAAATACGCTGGTGACACAGACTTGATGATAAGTCTAAACGTTACTTGTATTTTTCACTTTTCACTATTCACTATTCACTTCCTCCCTCCCTACTGGGGAGGGTCGGGGTGGGGCTTATTGTCCCAAGAACATATTCACTATCATGTTGGCATCCGCCATCGTGATTGAACCGTCACCGTTCACGTCGGCTGTTTCCTTATCAAAGTCGGATGGCTTGTCAGTGGCAAGGAAATAGTTCACCACGGCATTGGCATCTGCCATTGTTATCGAACCGTCATGGTTCACGTCACCGGGCTGATATGTTACAGTCTTCTCTATCACCACTGCGGCGCCTGCAACTGGAACAAGAGTCAAGACTAACGTGCCTGTTCCTATTTTTCCACTTCCTGACGGTGTTGCAACGACTCGACAGAAGGTGTTTGAAGCAGCATCGAAAGCTGTGCGTGACGGTGATGTCACCTTGTAGCCTTCGGCAGGTTCAAAGGCTTTGAGAGTCAGGAAGCTCTGCTCCGTACCCTTGACGCTGAGTTTTGAGTTTTCACCGCCTACTTTCAACGTGGTGGTATAAGTCGTGTCAGACTCAAGCGACATAAACCGGCGCTGGACATATTCCCTGCCTACCATGCCGTATGTATCGGCTTCTACGTTTACGGTTACCTCGTCGTCTATGTCGAGGCTGTTGGCGGTGGACCTGTTCATCACTATGCCTGCAACACTGGCATCAATGTTCAGCGTGCCTGTGCCGCCGATTACCACGTTGCGTGAGTTGCTGTGTAAGCCTACGCCTTTGCTTGACGAGATGTTACATTCTCCCTCTACGTTGACGTGCAGCGTGTCGAGGGTGGTCTTGATGGCGTAGCCGCCTGTCAATGTCACCTCTGTTATACTGGCATTCTCAAGGTACAGCGTCTTTGTGTCAGGGTCGTATGAGGCTGTGCCCGTTACGCCGGGGATGGTGTTGAGGATGCTGTTGTTAGCAGCCGTCACTTGCGTGCCGTTGAGTGTCAAGTCGTAAGGCTCAGCATATTCTATCGTCACCCTTTTTATCTCGTTGCCGTCTATGTCAACTATGGTGCCGTTTGAGTATTTTGCTCCCAGCGGATCCATTATTGCGAGGTTGTCGGTCAGTGTCAGTGCTCCTAAGTTTTTGCAACTGCCTGTATTGCCAAATATTCTCAGTTTTGTGTCCTTGCCGTTTACCTTGAGCGCATTACATCCGTTGATGCCATACTGTGTGTAGCCTTGTATGTCAAGTTGCACACCGTCGGTAACGGTTAGGCTGTTTAAATTCAGATACTGTACTATTCCATTGACACCTGTAACGGTGAGCTTGCCGCTGCCCTTTATCACGATGTGCGATGAACCCGCTATGCCGGCAAACTTCAATGAACCTACCATACATTCTCCGTTCACCACAATATATAGCGAATCGAGGTTTGTCTGTATGGCAGAGGTCTCATTCGCATTTGTGAAGATTACTGCATCTGTCAGTGTCAACGTCTTGGCAGCATCGTCAAATTTCACTGAGCCGTTCACACCGTTAATGCTTGCGAGGTTAGGCGCGTTCACATCTGTCACCTGAGTACCGTTAATTGTAAGACTATAGGTATTCAGTTTATATGTGAAATAACCTGTCGTGGGGTTGGCGTATGCGGCAGTGGTTTTTGATTCATTATACGAGATTGCGCCTTTAAGGTTTGTACAATAATCAAACATACCAGCAGAAGTGCAGGAAGAATTATTCCATGAGTCGTTACAATATATTGTAGTAAGCGATGAACAATTATAGAACATAGTGTTCATATCCGTCACGTTGGAAGTGTCGAAACTTCTAACGTCAAGAGTTGTAAGATAATCGCACCAACAGAACATAGAGTTCATATCCGTTACGTTGGATGTATTAAATCCACTGACATCAAGACTCGCAAGCCATTCACAACCTTCGAACATATTCGACATAGTCGTCACTTTGGATGTGTTAAATCCACTGACATCAAGACTCTTAAGCTGATAACACTGATAGAACATATATTTCATATCCGTCACTTTGGAAGTATTGAAACCACTGACGTCAAGACTTGTAAGTGATTTACACTCCATGAACATCTTTGCCATGCTCGTCACGTTGGAAGTATTGAAACCACTGACATCAAGACTCGTGAGCTTTTCACAACCCTTGAACATAGAGTTCATATCCGTCACATTGGAAGTATTGAAACCACTGACGTCAAGGCTCGTAAGCAATTTGCAATTCATGAACATACCATACATATTTGTCACTTCTGACGTGTTCAGATATTTCAGATTAGTCACTGTTTTTAAATTCTCCATACCAGCAAACCAATGACAGCATGACCTCGTTTCTGCACTCCTAAAGGACGATTCAAAAACAACATTTTCTATTAATGGAAGTAGCGACTCTTTATGCCATGTAGGGGTTGATCCTGTATTCTCTGCATTAAAACTATATGCTTCGTCGCTGGGTTCTCCATACTTAAACGTCAACGTCCCATCCTTGTACACCGCATAACCATACGGGTCAGCCTTGACACCTATAACCATTGTCACAAGTGCAAAGATTAGAAGGTAAATCCTCTTTGTTTTAGTTTTCATATTCTTTTTGTTTATTGGTTTATATTCTAAATATTCATGAATAATTATATGGGCATTACATGGGCATTATATGTTCCGAAGAAACGCAAAACGTCCGCACACGCAGCCATCAGGCTACGCATGCGGACGCATCATTTTTCTTTCCTATAGAGGTTATTATATAGTGAGTGATATACAAAATATTGGATTGAGCAAATGTTTGCCCAATAAAATCCAACGTGTAATGATTATTTGACTCACAAACAGACATATTACAAACTCTTTATTTCGTCAATCGTCAGTCCTGTAGCGGCGGCTATCTGTTCATCAGAAAGCACGCCCATCGCCTTCAACTTTCGCGCGGTATCACGTTTTTCCTCTGCACGACCTTCCGCACGGCCCTCCGCACGACCCTCTGCACGGCCCTCCGCACGACCCTCTGCACGACCTTTCTTCTCTGCCGTCTGCAACGTGCTCGTATAATCCCAGTATTCCTTCTGGCTTTCTTCATACTGGCGACGCTCCGAAGGATTGTATTTCGCTATCTCTGCCTGCTCAAAGAGTTTCGTAAAGACACGTTCCTGTAGTGCTGCAGGACGCTCAAGCAGATTTGAAAGGTTGTGAAGCACATACATCCACTTGTCAAACATTCCGTTGAGTTCGTCTGCTGTCTTCGTGAACTTCGGCATCTCGAGATAGACAAACGTCAGTTTATCGTAGAACACATGGTCATCCTCCACGTCCTTCAACTTTATCTCGTGGCGATAGCTGTCGGCAGGGTATTCGTCACCAGGGAACATGAAGTTCAGGATGCCGATGGTATATACCTCGTCAAGATGATAGTCCCACTTGCCCTTTGGCGCCTGTTCACGGATGGCGGCGGTAGAGTAATACAGGCTGCGGTCCTTGAAATATTCCTGCTCTGCCTTCTGCATCTCTACTATGAAGCGGCTGCCGTCATCGGTCATGCAATACACATCGAAGATTGAGCGGCGGTCGCCATAGCCTTCGCCGAGGTGCTCACCGTTAAGATACTGCACATCGGTTATCTCGCCTTTCTCACCTTGAAACAGTGCATTGAGGAAACTGATGAGCAGGTCTTTGTTCATCTCTGTACCGAAGAGTTTCTTGAAACCAAAATCGGTATAAGGGTTTATGTAACGTTCGTTATTATCCATATAGTCGCTTGTAGTTTATTCCATTTGCAAAGTTACAAAAACTTTCTTGAAACAACAAAATTATGAATAAGAAATTGAAAATCAAAGTTCTGCAAGGTGCCGTTCAATGGGGATGCCACTGTTTTTGTCTTCATTATCCTTGTTCACGTCAATCCAGCGCGAGAGGGTGGTCATGGCCGTGCGCGTGGCGTTGAGCAGTGTGTCACCGTCCTGCAGATGACCGACGATTATCGATGAGAAGACGTCGCCGGTGCCAGGAAACTGAACCGGGATTTCCTCATATGGCAACAGGAAGTAGTCGCCAGAGAAATGATTATAGCCCACCACCGCATGGTGCCCGTCAATGACACAGCTGGTGATAACTACCGACATGGCGCCGATGCGTCGCAATTTGTTTATCAGTTCGTGAGCCTCGTGCTCGGTGATGCCGTCATGCTTGTAAGGCATCTCAGCCAACAGGCACGCTTCTGTGTAGTTCGGAAAACAAAGATGCGCCACGCTCAGCATCTCACGCATGCAGCGCACCGTGCCCTCGTCAGCACCGCCGTACAGCCTGCCATAGTCGCCCATCACGGGGTCAACGAACACCCTGGTGCCCATGGCCGCTTGTTCACGGCAATAACGTGCTACCATCTGTGCTTGTCGCTCAGACGCCATGAAGCCAGTGACTATGGCATCAAAACGGAAACCCAGTTCGCTCCACTTCTGCAAAGCCTCAGCAATGTAGTCGGTGCTCTCAAGGATGGCATACTTGCCGTAAGGGAAGGTATTGCTCACAAGCATCGTGGGCAGGTTGAAAACGTCATGCCCCATATACGACAATATGGGCATCTGAACAGCTGCGGCCACCTTGCCATAGCCGCACATATCACTGACAATGAGAATTTTGCTCTTTTCCACTATATTACAATATCCTTAACGTATTTATTGTATTCCTGTTCAAACATCGGGGTAAAGACGCCCTTGCCGATATTCTCCATGATTTCCTCCTGCGACCAGAACCGGCCACCTTTCGTTTCCGTCTCCGACGGTTGCAGTCTGACACTGGCATCAACCTTAGTATGATAGATATTTACCAGTTCACGTTCTACGGCACTTTCATACACATATCTGCAGTCAAAGCATGGCACATAGTCCTGCGGAGCTATGCCAAGTTCCTCATACGCTTCGCGCAAAAGAGCCTCGCCAGGTGTCTCGCCCCAATCCACATGTCCACCGACAGCAGTGTCCCATCTGCCCGGCTGTATCTCCTTCCAGTCGGCACGCTGCTGCAGAAACAGTCGGCCATCATTGTCAAAGACATGCAGATGAACCACAGGATGCAGTCGTTTGGAACCACTATGAGCCTCACTTCTGGTCAGTTTTCCGACAACTGCACCCTGACCGTCAACCTCAGGAAAAATCTCGTCTGCCCTATCCTCGCTTATTAACCTATTTTTCATTTTGCGAACAAAAAAATTTAATGACAGTGCAAAGGTAGTAAAAAAAAATTAAATTGTTTTGCAATATAAGGGAAAATTCGTAATTTTGTAATCTAAATATTAATATTTTTGACATAATCTAATGAATAAATTCACATTATTTCTGTCATTGTTGCTATGCACCATCCCTTTGGGCAAGATGCAGGCCCGCACACTGTCACTCGACTCGTGCCGTGCCATGGCTCTACGCTCAAACAAGCAGATGAGCATTGCAAGGGTGAAGAAAGATGTTGCCACGAACACACGCAAGACGGCACGCACAAAATACTTGCCGCACATAGACCTGGCCGGAGGATATATGTACTCCAGCCGCGAGATTTCGTTGCTCAGCGACGACCAGAAGTATGCGCTGTCAAACCTTGGAACTATCGGTACGCAGACATTCGGCAGTATGGGACTGAACGCCACGGCGGCATTCAGTCAGAGCCTTAGCCAGCAACTCACCGGGCTGGTGCAGCAAGGAATACTCACGCCTGCCGAAGCACAGAAATTCGGTGCATTGTCGCAAGCTCTGGCCGGGGCTGCAGGACAGGCTGGGCAGGCTCTGATGCCGGGATTAGAGGCTGCGGTAAACCAACTGGGTGACAAGATAGTGGAGGGGTTCCGCACGAACACGCACCACATGTTCAGTGCATCTGCCATGCTCACCCAGCCAATCTTCATGGGTGGAGCAATAACAGCCGCCAACAATATGGCAGACATATCGGAGCGCATGGCAGAGACGAGCATCAACCTCAAGCAGAACAATGTGCTGTATGACATAGACAATGCCTACTGGACTGTTGTGTCACTGCGCCACAAGCAGAAACTGGCAGAGGCATATCTGGAACTGGTGCGCAAGCTGGACCACGACATCGACAAGATGATAGAAAACGGTGTGGCAACACGTGCCGACGGACTGAAAGTGGATGTGGCTGTCAACGAAGCCGACATGACAAAGGCGAAAGTGGACAACGGACTGTCGCTGGCAAGGATGTACCTGTGCCAGTTGTGCGGTCTGGACTTAGACTCAGACATAACCCTTGAAGACGAGGGCGACAAAGAGATAAATGCAGAACTGCTGGTAGAGAAAGAACAGAGTACAGAGGAAATATCAGCACAGTTGAAGGAGCACCGTCCCGAACTGCAACTGTTGCAGAATGCCATTGACATCAGCAAGGAGCAAACAAAGATTGCACGTGCCGCATACCTGCCGCAGGTAGCACTGATGGGTGGAGTGATATTCACAAACCCAAGTGTATATAATGGTTTTGAGCGCAAGTTCAAAGGAGCATTCAACGTAGGAGTAATGGTCCGAGTACCAGTTTTAGACTGGGGCGAGGCAATGTACAAGATACGAGCCTCGAAATGTGCTACTGCAATGGCGCAACTGACATACGACGAGGCGCAGGAGATGATGCAACTGCAGGTGAACCAATGTAATTTTCGCGTACGAGAGGCTAACAAAAATCTTGCTACAGCAAAAAAGAACATCCGCAGCGCAGAGGAGAACCTGCGTTGTGCAAACCTTGGATTCAAGGAAGGAGTGATGCAGACTTCCGACGTGATGGCTGCACAAACAGCATGGCTGCAGGCACAGACACAGAAGATAGATGCAGAGATAGACGTAAAGATGAGCGAGACGGCACTGAAGAAAGCCTTGGGAGAGATGTAAAACCAGATTACTCAGACTACTCTGAGTATTCAGAATAATCGGAATACTCAGAGAATTCGGAATACTCAGATAAAAATAAAACTACAGAAGATGAACGAAAAACAGCAACATAGAAGTGTGATGATAGCACTGGGCGTATTTGCCCTGGTGGTGCTCATCGTGGGAGCGATTGGCTTCTTCACCATTGGCTCAGAGGAAGAGATAATACAAGGACAGATTGACGTGGAGGAATACCGTGTATCGAGCAAGGTACCGTCACGCATCCTTGAACTGCGTGTCAAGGAAGGCGACTATGTACATGTGGGCGATACGCTTGCCATCCTCGATGCACCAGAGGTAGAAGCAAAGGCTGTACAGGCAGAGAGTGCTGAGAACGCTGCTGCTGCCATGAGCAACATGGCAAAAGCCGGTGCACGCAAAGAGCAGATACAGGGAGCATACGAACTGTGGCAGCAGGCAAAGGCCGGTCTGGAGATCAGCAAGAAGTCATACGAGCGTGTTCAGAGACTGTTTGACGAAGGTGTGCTCAGCGAGCAGAAACGCGACGAGGCATACGCCAGCTACAAGGCTTTTGAAGCACAAGAGAAAGCGGCAAAGAGCCAATATGACATGGCAGTGAACGGTGCACGTACCGAAGAGAAAGTAGCTGCAGCTGCACAGGTAAACAGAGCCAAAGGTGCAGTGGAAGAAGTGTCATCATATATACGAGAAACCGTGCAGACCGCTCAGATGGAAGGCGAAGTGGCAACCATATACCCCAAAGTGGGTGAGCTGATTGGCAGCGGCAGTCCTATTATGACCATCAGCCTGATGAAGGAAGTGTGGGGAACATTCAATTTCCGAGAAGACCAACTGGCTGGACTGAAGACTGGTGATACATTTGTTGCCTTTGTGCCGGCATTCAATAAGGAAATAAAGATGAAAGTCACCTCAATAAAAGACCAGGGAAGCTACGCTACATGGAAAGCCACAAAGTCAAATGGACAGTATGACCTGAAGACTTTTGAGGTGAAGGCGCGTCCCGCAGAAAAGTTTGACGGTCTGCGTCCGGGCATGTCAGTGATAATAAGGAGGAAGTGAAGGCCATTAAGCGTGAAATACTAATAATTCTGCGCCACCCTATATATATAATATGTATGGTGGTGCTGCCGTTGTTTGTCACCTTGTTCTTCACATCGCTGATGAATGAAGGGCAGCCGGTGAAGATGCCTATCGGTATTGTAGACCAGGACAACACATCGACAACGCGCAAGTTGACACGCATGATAGACGCTTTCCAGTCGTCAAAGGTCGTGGCGCACTACGCCACGGCAGAAGAGGCCCGACACGCCATCCAGCGTAATGAGATATACGGTTTCATACTCTTTCCGAAGGATATGACGAAGAAGCTCATGGCTATGCGTCAGCCAAAGATGTCGATTTATTACAGCAACACATCACTGACGGCAGGTTCCGTGTTGTATAAGGAAATGAAAACAATGTGTACGCTGGCATCAGCAGCCGTGGGACAGGCCACCATGCAGGCCAAAGGATTCTCGTCAGGACAGATTACAGCATTTCTTCAGCCTGTGGCACTTGATGCGCATACCATAGGCAATCCTTGGATAAGCTATAACATGTTTCTCAGTTCGATGCTGATACCAGCATGTATATTGCTGTTTGTATTCCTTATGACAGCATATTCGCTCGGCACGGAGATAAAATTCGGTACACAAGAGGAATGGATAGCCAGTGCCGGCGGCAATGTGTACAAGGCCATGCTTGCAAAGTTGCTGCCGCATACTTTTGTATATCTTGTTGTGATGTATGCGTGCATGGCATATATGTTTGGTGCACTGCATTTTCCTGCACCCGGCGGACCGTGGCGTTTGCTTCTGCTTGGATTGATCAGCATACTTGCGGCACAGGGCTTCGGCGTTTTCATATTCGGACTGATACCATCGCTCAGAATGGCGATGAGCGTATGTTCGCTGTGGGGAGTACTCAGTTTCTCCATGGTGGGCAGTGCGTTCCCTGTATTCGCAATGGATGCACCGTTGCAGACACTGTCATGGCTTTTCCCATTGCGTCACTACTACATCATCTACCAGAGGTGCATATTCAACACCTTTCCATTGGCTGATGCCTGGCAGCATTTTGCAGCGCTTGCCGTGATAGCATTATTACCGCTGCTTATGGCACCAAAAATAAAGAAAGCCTTCTTAAACTACGAATACTCTGCATGAACTACTTTGACCACATAGTGAACGAACTGCGCACCATCGTGAAGGACGAAGGTGTGTTGCTGTTCTTTCTCATACTGCCCATTGCATATCCATTAGTGTACTCATGGATATACAACAACGAAGTGGTCAGAGAGGTTCCTGTAGTACTTGTGGATGACTCACATTCGGCTTTGAGCCGCGAGTTCGCACAGAAGTTTGATGCTTCACCAGATGTCAGTCTTGCCTTTCATGCCAATTCCGTAAGCGAGGCACAAAGTATGATAGGTCGTGGTGAGGCATACGGAATTTTATATTTCCCGCATGATTTCGCCATCAACATCGGTCGCATGGAACAGGGACGTGTCAGCGTTTACTGCGACATGAGCTACATGCTGACATACAAGGCGATATTCCAGACTGCCACAGCGATTTCAAGCGTTATGGGAACAGAGTTGCAGACACAGATGCTGGGCAACCACACAAAGCGTGAAGATGAGATATCAACACGACCACTGGAGTTTGACGAGGTTCCTATATTCAATACCACTGGCGGTTACGGCAATTTCATTCTGCCAGGAGTGCTGGTGCTGATAATACAGCAGGCACTGCTTCTCGGCGTGGGCATGATAGCAGGTACAAGACGTGAGGAACGCCTTGCCAATGCTTTCCCTACATCGCTGCGAGGACGCGACAGTTGGGGAGAAGCCATAAGTACGCTTGCTGGACAAACCACGGCATACGTATTGATATTCAGCGTGATGCTGGCATGGGTATCGTTGGTAGTGCCGCATATATTCGGATTTGTATCAATGGTTCATGCACAAGACCTCCTGCTGTTCTTTATTCCGTATCTGCTGGCATGTATTTTCTTCGCTATATGTTTCAGCGTCATGATACGCTACCGTGAAACGGTAATGCTGGTTGTAGTATTCACTTCAGTGCCATTGCTGTTTATCTCTGGCGTAAGTTGGCCGCAAAGCAGTATACCCGGAGTATGGCAAGGCGTTTCGTGGCTGTTTCCCAGCACCTTCTGCATACGAGGGTTTGTACGCATGAGCAGCATGGGAGCATTGCTCGGCGATGTGGCTACCGAATATCATGCTTTGTGGATACAGACTGTAGTCTATGGATGTCTGGCATTAATAATAACGAAACTGAGAACAAGGACATAAAAGAAAACCCTCGCATGACACAATATATCACGCGAGGGTGCGTTAATTAATAATATTCATATAAAAAACAATAATACGTCATATCTCAAGACAAACAACATGAAGAAACTGTTTCTCTCTGCAATAATATGCATTCTCGGCACTATTAACATCTATGCACAGTCAAGCATGACAGACGACCAAGTGTTGCAATTCGTCATAAAGGAACATACGGCCGGTACGTCACAACAACAGATAGTTACGAAACTGATGCAGAAAGGTGTTGACATCAGTCAGATACGCCGTGTCCGCGACAAATATCAGAAACAGATAAAGTCGAACGGAGCAGAGCAAATGGCCGATGGTGCTGTTACTAACGCTGAGAACATCATGCGAAAGGGAACCAACACCAAGAGAGAGGACATTGCACAAGAGCGACAGGCAACCACCAAACGCAAACAGGTGGAGAAGCAAAACACAGACACTGAGTCTAAGAAAAAAGACGAAATCAAGCCTAAAGCAAACTATACACAGCGCAAAAACGAATATACCAGTGAAGACCTTAGCTTCTTGACTGATGAGGAAGAAGAGGATGAGGAAGAAGATAAATTCTCAACAGAAGCGCTCTTTAATGGCAAACGGGTATTCGGACGTGACATCTTCAACAAGAACAACCTCACCTTCGAACCTGCTATGAACATTGCCACACCGCAGAATTATGTATTGGGACCTGGCGACAACGTGAAACTCGACATCTATGGAGCATCACAAGCATCTAATGTCTATACCGTCAGTCCCGACGGCGATATCACCATCAGCGGCTATGGCCCAGTGAACGTCAGCGGATTGACTGTAAGTCAGGCACAGGCACGCCTTCGTTCCACGCTTGGCAGCAGATACAGCAGCAGCAGCATCAAGATGGGACTGGGGCAGACACGCACCATAACCATCAACGTAATGGGTGAGGTGCAGACTCCTGGTACATATACCCTGTCAGCCTTCGCAAGCGTTTTCCATGCACTGTATATGGCTGGCGGCGTAAGCGAGATAGGTACTCTGCGTAACATCAAAGTATATCGCAGCGGCCGACTTGTTTCCTCTGTCGATGTCTATGACTATATCTTGAACGGTAAGTTGACCGGTAACATACGCCTGGCAGACAATGATGTCATAGTAGTAAGCCCATACGACTGCATGGTAGAAATCACCGGCAACGTAAAACGCCCGATGTACTATGAAATGAAAAAGACAGAGAGCGTTAGTTCTCTGCTGAAATACGCAGGAGGTTTCACCAGCGATGCATACACCAAGTCTCTGCGAGTGTCACGCAAGAACGGAAACAAGCTTGCAGTATTCAATGTTGGTGAATTTGACATGAGTTCATTCAAGGTTTCTGACGGCGACGTAGTCAGTGCAGAGACCATTCTGCCTCGTTATGAAAACATGGTTGAGATAAAAGGCGCTGTATTCCGTCCTGGCATGTATCAACTTGGAGGCGAAATAACTACAGTAGGTTCACTGCTCAAGAGTTGCGAGGGAGTAACTGAAGAAGCATTTACCAACCGTGCCGTGATGCACCGCATGAAGGAAGACCGTACACTGAAGGTAATCAGCGTTGACGTGAAAGGCATTCTCGCAGGAACCACACCGGATATCCCATTGCAGAACGAGGACGTGCTGTTCATTCCGACAAAGGCTGAGATGCAAAACGACCGCACTCTTACTATCCATGGCGAGGTAATGTATCCCGGTGAATACAACTATGCCGACAACGAGACACTGGAAGACTTCATCCTTCAGGCTGGAGGTCTGAAAGAGACAGCCTCAACAGTTAAGGTTGATGTATCACGCCGCATATACAATCCAAAGGCTTTGAACACAGACAGTGTGATCGCTAAGACATTCAGTTTTGCCATCAAGGAAGGTTTCGTGATTGATGGAGAACCAGGATTCATACTTGAACCTTTCGATGAGGTATATGTACGCCGTAGCCCTGGATATGAGACCCAACAAAATGTCATGATTGAGGGTGAAGTGGCATTCCCAGGTTCATACGCTCTCAGTAAACGCCAGACACGCCTGTCTGATGTGATCAAGGCTGCAGGAGGCCCTAATGCCATGGCATACGTCAAGGGAGCACGACTGGAGCGTCAGATTACAGACGAGGAACGCCTGAGAATGAACGAGGTGATAAAGATGACAAAGATGCAAGGTGGCAAAGGTGATTCCATCGATGTGGCTAAGCTTGATCTTGGAGACAGATACTACGTTGGAATACAACTCGACAAAGCCATCGAAAATCCCGGCACAGACTATGACATGATACTGCGCGACGGTGACAGAATCATCGTACCACAGTATATCAACACCGTAAAGATAAGTGGTGATGTCCTTTATCCCAATACCGTACTTTACAAAAAAGGAGAGGGAGCCAAGTATTATGTAAACCAGGCCGGAGGCTTTGGTTCCAATGCGAAGAAGAGCCACACATATATCGTTCACATGAACGGTACGGTGAACCAGATGGGCAAAGGCGAGAAGCCTACTCCTGGATGTGAGATAATCGTGCCAACAAAGCCACAGCGCGATGCAACGAAACTGTCACAGTATCTTGCCATCGGAACATCAACGGCATCTATCGCAACAATGATTGCAACCATTGCCAATCTGATAAAGAAATAGTTCACTGTTAATCTGAGAAAACAGTTTACTATTCACAGTTCGGAAAAGAAGTCAAGCATAAATGCACAATTCATAGTACATAGTTATGAAAATAGCAGTAGCAGGAACAGGATATGTAGGCCTCAGCATGGCCACGCTTCTCTCACAGCATCATGAGGTGATGGCTGTTGACGTCATACCAGAGAAGGTTGAGAAAATCAACAAACGCATATCCCCCATACAAGATGAATATATAGAGAAATACTTTGCTGAGAAGGAACTTAATCTCACCGCCACCCTTGACGGCGCCGAGGCATATCGTGATGCTGACTTCATCATCATAGCAGCACCAACGAACTACGATCCTGTGACGAATTATTTCGACACACACCACATAGAGGATGTCATTGACCTTGTACTCAGCACTGGTAGCAAGGCTACAATGGTGATAAAAAGCACCATACCTGTAGGCTACACACGCTCTCTGTATGTAAAATATGCACAGAAGTTCAAGGCTGAAGGAAAGGATGCCTCTTTCAAACTGCGCCTGTTGTTCTCGCCTGAGTTTCTCCGTGAAAGCAAGGCTCTGTACGACAACCTATATCCTTCACGCATCATCGTAGGTTATCCGAAACTCTTGGAAGGTGATGACTACAGCGAAGAGAACGAAGCAATCAAGTCTGTCATGGGCAACCATCTCGAAGATGCCGCCCACACCTTTGCGGCATTGTTGCAGGAGGGTGCAGAGAAGAAAGAGATCCCAACACTGTTCATGGGGATGAAAGAGGCAGAGGCAGTAAAACTATTTGCCAACACATACCTTGCACTGCGTGTTTCATATTTCAATGAACTTGACACATACGCAGAAGTAAAGGGACTTGATACACAAGCCATCATCAACGGTGTAGGCCTTGACCCACGCATCGGCACACACTACAACAACCCTTCATTCGGTTACGGAGGTTACTGTCTGCCAAAAGACACTAAACAGTTGCTCGCCAACTACCGTGATGTACCTCAGAACATGATGACAGCCATTGTGGAAAGCAACCGCACACGCAAGGACTACATTGCTGATGCAGTATTGCGCAAGGCAGGATATTACGATTACTACACCAACAACCAGTACACTGGCAATGGCAAGGAACAGACTCCTGTCGTGGGTGTATATCGTCTGACGATGAAATCCAATTCCGACAATTTCCGTCAGTCTGCCATACAGGGCATCATGAAAAGAATAAAAGCAAAGGGTGCTACCGTTATAATATATGAGCCTACGCTAAATGACGGCGACACATTCTTCGGCAGCAAGATTGTCAACGACCTTGAACTATTCAAGAAACAAAGCGATGCCATCATTGCAAACCGATACGACGCATCACTCGATGACGTATCAGAAAAGGTTTACACACGAGATATATTCAGAAGAGATTAACAATAATATAATGAAAGAAAACGTAAAGAAACTTGTTGACACCATCGTCAACGGCATACAAGAGAAAAAAGGACGCAGTATAAACATAATTGACATGGAAGGCATGGAAGGCGTTATTTGCCAGGCCTTCGTAGTCTGCGAGGGCAATTCGCCTTCACAGATTTCTGCTATAGCAGACTCTGTTGAGGAGTTTATGCGCAAGGAGCAGAAAGAAAAGCCTGTACGCATTGCTGGTATGGAAAACTGCATTTGGGTAGCCATGGACTATGTGGACGTTATGGTTCACATATTCCTGCCAGAAGCACGCGACTTCTACAGTCTTGAGTCACTGTGGGAGGATGCTCCTACAACCGAAGTTCCAGATTTAGATTAAAACAACATGGCAACATCATCACCATCTAATCCTATGGGCGGTAATCAGCCAAAGATGCCACGCTTCAACATGAGCTGGATATACCTTGTCATCATTGCAGCACTGGCGGTGATATTCTTCACCGACGGCGGGCAGACAATAGGGCAATCTACCGTTCACAATACATCATATTCCAACTTCAAGGCATACGTCACCAAGGGATATGCAAAGAAGATAGTCGTCAACAAATCGGAGTCGAAGATAAAACTCTTCGTCAACTCTGCCAACATACGCGACGTGTTTCACCAGTCACAACAGCAGACCGGTTCAGACCCTTGCGTGGAAACCGTATATGGAAGCATTGACCAGGTAGAGCAGTTCCTTGACCAGCAGCGCGCCACAGGTAAGTTCAAAGGTGAACTGACTTACGAGGTTGAATCCCGCAATGGTTTCATGAATCTGCTGATGAGTATTGCACCGCTTGCTATCTTCATATTCCTGTGGTTCTTCCTCATGGGACGTTTCGGAGGTGGAAGCGGTGGTGGCATGGGCATCTTCAATGTCGGCCGCTCAAAGGCGCAGATGTACGAAAAGGGTAATGACCTCGGCATCACCTTCAAGGACGTAGCCGGACAGGCTGGTGCCAAGCAGGAGGTGCAGGAGATTGTTGAATTCCTGAAAAACCCAAAGAAATATACTGACCTTGGTGGCAAGATACCCAAGGGCGCATTGCTTGTAGGTCCTCCGGGAACTGGTAAGACACTGCTTGCAAAGGCAGTGGCTGGCGAGGCTGGCGTTCCATTCTTCTCCATGTCTGGTTCAGACTTTGTGGAGATGTTTGTCGGTGTGGGTGCATCACGCGTTCGTGACACCTTCGCCAAGGCAAAGGACAAGGCACCATCCATCATCTTCATTGATGAGATTGATGCAATAGGCCGTGCGCGCAGCAAGAACCCAGGATTCGGTGGCAACGACGAGCGCGAGAACACTCTCAATGCTCTGCTGACAGAGATGGACGGCTTCGGCACAAACTCCGGTGTCATAATCCTTGCAGCCACCAACCGTGTTGACATGCTCGACAAGGCACTTCTGCGTGCAGGACGTTTCGACCGTCAGATACACGTTGACTTGCCCGACCTCACAGAGCGCAAGGAGATATTCAACGTACACCTTAAACCTATCAAGGTGGACGAGTCACTTGACATCGACCTGCTGGCACGCCAGACACCTGGATTCTCAGGTGCTGACATCGCAAACGTGTGCAACGAGGCAGCACTCATAGCTGCCCGTCATGACAGTCAGGTTGTAGGCAAGCAGGATTTCCTCGATGCAGTTGACCGCATCATCGGTGGATTGGAGAAGAAGACAAAGGTGATGACAGCCAAGGAAAAACGTGCCATAGCACTGCACGAGGCTGGACATGCCACTATATCATGGTTCTGCGAACACGCCAATCCATTGGTAAAGGTGAGCATCGTACCACGCGGTAACGCACTTGGCGCTGCATGGTATATGCCAGAAGAGCGTCAGTTGACCACCAAAGACCAGTTGCTCGACGAGATGTGCTCACTGCTTGGAGGCCGCGCTGCAGAAGAACTCTTCACCGGCCACATATCAACTGGTGCCATGAACGACCTCGAGCGCAGCACGAAGATGGCGCAGAGCATGATAGCATATTACGGTATGAGCGACGTCCTGCCAAACATCTGCTATTACGACAACAACGAATATACGTTCACCAAGCCTTACTCCGCCGAGACCGACCGTCTCATCGATGCAGAGGTGCTGAAGATGATCAACGAACAGTACGCACGTGCCAAGGCACTGCTTGAGGAACACAAGGACGGCCATAATGCCCTTGCCGAACTGCTCATCGCCCGCGAGGTTATCTTCGCTGACGACGTAGAGAAGATATTCGGCAAGCGACCATGGATCAGCCGTTCACAGGAGATAATGGAAAGCAACCAAGCAAACCAGGAAGAACAGAACAAACTGGAAGATCAGAGTAATCCGAGTACTCCGACAGATTCGAATACTCCGACAGATCTGAATACTCCGACAGATCTGAATAATCCGACAAATCTGAATAATCCGACCAATCCGACAGACCAAAAATGAAACAACTCATAACACGAACAATAACAGGTGTGCTCTTCGTAGCCATCATACTGGTATGCTTTCTCAAACCAATGGCAATGATACTGCTCTTTGCCCTTGTGACCGGTATGACGGTATGGGAGTTCACAGGCCTTGTCAATAACCGCGACAATGTGCAGACCAACCGTTTCATCTGCACCGCAGCAGGTGTGTTTTTATTTCTTGCCGTATCAGGTTTTTGCAGCAACATCACGCCATCATCGGTGTTTATTCCATATCTGCTGACGGTGATCTACCTCTTCATCAGCGGACTGTTCACACACACTGACGACCCGATAAACGACTGGGCATACTCCATGATGTCGCAGATGTATATAGCACTGCCGTTCTCTTGCCTTTCGGTACTTGCATTCCGCGCCACCATCACAGGTGAAGTGACATACAACATGCTTCTGCCCGTCAGCGTCTTCATTTTCCTTTGGGCCAACGATACCGGCGCATACTGCACTGGTTCGCTCATAGGCAAGCACAAACTCTTTCCGCGTGTCAGCCCTGCCAAGTCATGGGAAGGAAGCATAGGCGGCGGAATACTGGTAATGATCATCGCCGCCCTGATAGCATGGGCTGACGAAAGCCACGCCTTCGAAAGCCTCGGTGCAACGGAAACAGGATTGACAACCATTGAATGGATGGGACTCGGACTCACCGTCGTCATCTTCGGAACGCTTGGCGACCTTGTAGAAAGCCTTTTCAAACGAAAACTCGGCATCAAGGACAGCGGCGCCATACTGCCTGGTCATGGCGGCATGCTCGACCGTTTCGATTCATCGCTGATGGCAATACCTGCAGCAGTGGTTTACATATACACACTGACAGTCATATAAGACATATACGACATAAGCCTATAGTATCTATAGAAATATAGTTACTGTAGGCTTTTATTGTTTCTACATATACTATAAAACTACAAACAATATAAAATGAAGAAATTACTGACCGCATTTTTTATCACGCTCTGCACAGCCATGCAGGCGCAGTACCCCATCACCCCTGTACCGTTCACACAGGTGAAACTCAACGATTCCTTCTGGAGTCCACGCCTGAACGCAAGCCGTGACGTAACGATACCACTGGCTTTCAGCAAGTGTGAGGAAACCGGGCGCTATACCAACTTCACAAACGCCGCCAAGCACCTTGCCGACCCGACACAGGAGTTTCCTGACAAGGGATGGACATTCACCTTCGACGACACCGATCCATACAAGACCATAGAGGGTGCAAGTTACCTGTTGCAGACATTCCCCAACGCAACATACAAAGGCAAGCGCCTCGACAAGTATGTTGACAGCGTTATAGCAGTCATTGGCAGCGGTCAGGAACCCGACGGATACCTCTATACCGCACGCACCAAGTCTCCGTCGAAAACCCACGACTGGGCTGGCAACAAGCGATGGGAGAAGGTTGAAGTCCTCAGCCATGAGTTCTACAACCTCGGTCACCTGCTCGAGGCTGCATGCGCACACTATCAGGCCACAGGCAAGCGCACCCTGCTCGACATCGGCATCAAATACGCTGACTGCGTATGTCGTGAAATCGGTTACGGCGAGAACCAGCTGAAGCTTGTGCCCGGTCATCAGATTGCCGAGATGGGACTCTGCAAACTGTACCTCGTTACCGGCGACAAGAAATACCTCGATCAGGCAAAGTTCTTCCTCGATATGCGCGGCAAGACCGCACGCAAGGATGCCTACTCACAGGCCCATAAGCCTGTAGTAGAACAGGATGAAGCCGTAGGACACGCCGTACGCGCCGAATACATGTACAGTGGTATGGCTGATGTTGCAGCACTTACCGGCGACTCTGCCTACATCAAAGCCATCGACAAAATCTGGGAGAATATCGTGCAGAAGAAATACTACATCACCGGTGGTGTGGGTGCCCGCCACTCCGGCGAAGCATTCGGCAGCAACTACGAACTGCCAAACGCCTCTGCCTACTGCGAGACCTGCGCTCAGATTGGCAATGTTTACACCAACTACCGCCTGTTCCTGCTGCACGGCGAGTCTAAATACTACGATGTAATAGAGCGCACTCTCTACAACGCGCTTATCTCCGGCATCAGCATCGAGGGCGACGGTTTCTTCTACCCCAACCCACTGTCATGCCGCGAGGAGGCACAATATGCACGCAAGCCGTGGTTCGGCTGTGCCTGCTGCCCTTCAAACATCTGCCGTTTCATACCATCAGTGCCGGGCTATGCCTACGCCTGCAAGGACAAGAACCTGTATGTCAACCTCTTCATGGGCAACACTGCCGACATGAAGGTCAACGGCAAGAGTGTGACACTAAAGCAGGAAACAACATACCCATCCAACGGCGACATCAAGATAACCGTAGCAAAGGGTGGCGGCGACTTCAACCTCTGCGTGCGCATACCGGGATGGGTGCGCGGCGAAGTGGTACCGAGCGACCTCTATTCGTTTGTTGACGGCAAGCACCTCGACTACTGCATCAAGGTCAACGGCAAGGAAATCATCGACAGCAACGACAAGGCTCATGCCCTGAACAACGGCTATGCCGTGATAAACCGTACATGGAAGAAAGGCGACGTGGTGGAGGTACACTTCGACATGGAGCCACGCCTCGTGAAAGCCAACGACAAGGTAAGGGACGACCTCGGCCGCCTTGCCGTAGAGCGCGGACCGCTGGTATATTGTGCAGAGTGGCCTGACAACGATGCCGACGTAAGCACATATCTCCTCAATCAGCACCCACAGCTCAGCATGGGCAAGGACATACAGATTGTAGAGGGCCATACCGTACATTCCATCACCACCGATGCACAGACACTGTCTATCGGCACTGACGGCAAACTGAAGACCGCTGACGCCAAACTCACCCTCATTCCATATTACGCATGGGACCACCGCGGACAGAAAGGCGGCATGGACGTATGGCTGCCAGCCACCGTGGGTGCAGCCTCTGCCACACACGTTACGGCAGAGAAGCAGGCCGACAACGGTTTCTTCGGAAAATAAACAGACATACCGTCAAACAGGCCTTTGCATACGCAAAGCATTATTATAACTTTGCGCCGTCTGCATACGTGCAGACGGCGCAAAAACTTTTCATGCAACTAACATGAAGCATACCGTCAACAAGAAAAAAACGCACTCCGCAACATGACTTTTGAGAATATTGAAAGAGAGAATTGAGAATTCTGTTCAATCTTACAATCTAAAAATAAGACACTTATGATTAAACGGGGGTAATTCTTTATAATGGACATTGGGAATCTACTATACAAATAATACGAAAGCACCTTATCATATTCTAATAGCTTTAATCCCTCCCATCATATTACGTAATATGACAGGAGGGATTATTTGTTTGAGGATTAACCTTGTAGCCATGGGACACCATAGTCTGATTCCATATCTTCTGCAGCAAAGAAATCATCAGGTGGTAAAATTATTTTGGCCTTTGACAACCTTTCAAGATAATTTGAACGAACATTTGCATCCTCTATTTCTTCTCTTCTCGCTTTGCTTATAGACAGAAACTCTTCTTCTATTTCCAAACCAAGATATTTTCTACCAAGCAAGTTGGCAGCAATACCCGTTGTAGCACTTCCGTTGAAGGGATCTAATATCCACGCCCTAGGTTGAGTACTCGCCTGAATCAGTCTTGCCAAAACTCCTAATGGCTTTTGTGTAGGATGCTTACCGCATGATTTCTCCCAACGTCCTATTGCTGGCAACTGCCACACATCGGTCATCTGCTTATTACCATTAAGTAGCTTCATCAAATCATAATTGTAGTAGTGAGCAACTTTTGGCGACTTTCTCGCCCAAATGATAAATTCTGTTGAGTAAGTGAAGTATCGGCAAGATATATTTGGTGGAGGGTTTGTTTTGGCCCAAGTTATTACATTCAATATCTTGAAGCCGAGTTTCAATAGCTGCTGTTGAACACTGAAAATATTATGATGCGTTCCAGAAATCCATATAGTTGCATTATCTTTCATGTGCTCTCGACAGGCGGCCAACCATTTCAAATTAAAAGCATCCATTTCTTCCGGAGTTGTAGGCTTATCCCAATCTCCTTTATCCACGCAAACGACCTTACCACTCTGACACGATATACCTCCACCAGACAAAAAATATGGGGGATCAGCAAACACCATGTCAAAGCCAAATTTAAACTTTGACAATGTATCAACGCAGTCGCCCTGGATAATAGTAAAATCGTTGTTAGGAGATTTATAGTATGATGGTATCATTACCCCTTAACTTCTTGAAGAAAAAACTTAATACTTGTAAGATTATAGATACTTGGAATAATATTATATGCTTCCTGCAATTTGTTCCTTGCACTTTTCCAACC